>CAYQKI010000069.1:0-11250 GCA_964418105.1 uncultured Methanotrichaceae archaeon
CCCCACTCCTCTACCTCCGCCGCCGCTTGACTTACGGCATTCAACGTAGTACGACGCAAGTCGAATATAAATCTTGCGGCTGAGAGAAAAGGAAGATCGGGCCTTGTCTATCTCAGGTGTTAATCTCGTCTCTGTGCCTCTGTTCCTCTGTGGTTTTGTTCGTAACAGTAGGCTCAACTATTGTTAGCTCACTGATCCATGGGAAGGAGCAGAATAGAAATAGAAGAGATTATGCTTTATGGAAGGATGAAAGTCATCTGCGCCTATTCGGCCAATATCGACGCTATTTGCACAGTTTCAGGAGAGGCTCTCTCCAATATGATTTCACAAGATCGGAATTTCAAGATTGATCTCAAGAAGTCGATAAAGAGCCGCAATGACCTGCTCTCATCGCTGCTTTACTGCATGAGGCAGGGATCGGGCGCAGAGGTGTTGATCGAAGACCGCCAGGCTGCCCGGCAGATCGGAAGCGATCAGGCATTCTCCTGGAGGCCTCGCCTGGGAGGAAATGCGGCCATCATGGCCAATGTTTTGGCCGCCCTGGGAGCTGAGCCCATTCTGAACTCTCCAGCCCTGACCCCTCGGCTGGCAGAGCTGCTCCACCTAAAAGTCCGCCTGCCGGAGGGCGGAGAGCTGCTGGATCCGGTGCAAGCAGTGCAGGCTGTCCAGTCCAGGGGAAAAGACATCGAGGATATGGTCCACTACGTCTTTCAGTTCCAGGAGAACGATACAGTCAGTGCGGGAAAAGAGAATATCACTGCGCCCAAAGCCAACCGCTTCATTGCCACATACGATCCGGTCAATTCCCGGCTCCTCACCAGCGAGGGATTCGACTCCTACTGCCGGGATAGCATAGAGAGCATCGCTGGAGCGATTGTCAGCGGCTATCAGCTTGCCGCCGGCAGCCGGGAGCAAGCCATATTTTCAAGAAGCTCTGCCCAGATCAAATCCTGGAAGCAGAAGAATGCCCGTCTCTTCATACATGCCGAGATGGGCAGCTTTGCAGGAGCCTCAACAATGAACTCGCTTCTGGAGATTCTCTCCCAAATTCCCATCGACAGCCTGGGATTAAATGAGGACGAGATTGCATTGGCACTACCGGATGCAGCGCTGAGGGACAGGCAGGAGCATGCCCTCCCGGAAGAGTGGCCTCACTTCTTGAGGTCTGCCGAAGGTCTTCGCCGGAGGCTGGGGCTGTTTCGGGTAGCGGTTCATACCGGAGACTATATCCTGAGTGTGATGAAGGCGGGACGGATTTCGCCCCGGCAGGAGCTGGCTGCCCTGCAATTTGGCACAGATGCAGCGGCATCCCTGGCCGCCACCGGCTCGGCTACAGGCAACCTGGGCGCTCTGGCAGAAGTCAATTCCGCCGGCCTCCAGGTGAAAGAGATGCTCTGCCGGCTGGATGGGGGCAGGGCAGAGGGCCGGGGCGCGTATCTCATCTCCGGCGACCTGATTGTCTCACTCATGCCCTCACTGCTGGTGAGAAATCCCTCTTTTACCGTCGGACTGGGAGATACGGCAACGGCAGCCATCTTTTTGCGGGAGCTTGAGGCCATTATTTAACTCTTTGATTTTGTTATGGCTTATTGACACTTTCGTCTCTGTGAGTCCTCTGTGCGCTTCTAGTGTCTCTGTGGTGGCCGTTCGTATATTGAGTGTAGCCATTGGAAAATTTCCATCTGCAGCTATTCAAGAAACGAACTGAGCGTCGTCTGCCGGCTCTGAAGCTGCTCTTTAAGCAGGTCGCTCTCCACTATGAACCTCTTCAAGGGCAACTCCAGCTTGCCGCCCACGTACTTCAATGCCCCCTTAAAATCCTCGAAGGTCTTCGGCCCGGTCTGCATGGCGGCTCTAACGTTCTCCCGCACATTGAAGACTCCCAGTGGCACATACCCGGAGTAGGCCTCCCGCAGTATGATGGCTCCGGCCTGCTTTCTCTCCCGGGCCAGAGCCTCCAGCACCGCCATCTTGCAGGAGTAGTAGCATCCTCCCACACGGGAGTAGCCCTTCTTGCCCCCCTCGGTCTCGTAGTCCGAGAATATCAGCTCCTCGTCTCCCAGGATATGCAGAAATGCCTCCATCCATTCGTACTGCCAGGCTCCGGGCAGGAGGAGCACGGCGTAGTAGTTGTTGAGGCTGGAAAACTCCCTCACTTGGGGGCACTCTATGGAATCGTAATGCTTGACTTTGTCCAGCAGCCGGTTGGCCAGAGTGCTGTCGCAGGCGGTGATCGACCAGCGGGTGGGAACCATCCGCCTCTTCTTGCTCCTGCCCATCGCCCCCACAGAGAAGGCCTTCTGAATGCTGGAGAAGGGAAGGCCCTTCTCGTGCAAATTGACAAGCGCATCCGCCGCCAGGAGGTCGCCATCGTTGTAGATCTTCTCCAGATCCGGATCCCAGGAGCCGGCATCTATCTCCAGCCGGTCGATGGGACCACTGGGGCCGAAGGGTGTGTGCTCATCGCTAAAGGACATGCCGCGAGGCGGCCGGCTGAACTGCACCTCGCTTTCAATGGATGAGGCAGAGAGGGAGATCTCCCTGAGCTTGTCGGCAAAGCGGCTGTCCAGGTCGGTGACGCTCACCGTCTTCTTGCCCCTTACCAGGTTGAGGCGGTACCTGATGATCTCCTCCTGGCTCTTATTCTGGCCGATCCAGGACTCAGGCCGGTCCAGGATGGCGGTATCCCCGTGCAGGGGAGCGATCATGGGTCCGGCAAAGACCCGGGGATAGTTCCAGCTTCCTATGAAGACGGAAGGCGGGCTGCTGCCGTCCAGGTCGGTCCCCACCTCCTGAGAGGGAATGTACATGCCGGCTGTCAATTTCTTGAGATAGCCTTCCTTTCCCTTGATCACGCTTAAATGGTGGCAGCATTGAAATAAAAGCATTATGCGTGCGGAGAGAAAGTATTTACCCTGAGAGCGTAAATAAATAATTTGGTGAGGTGTTACCATTGAAACCGACCATACTCATGATAGCTTTGATGATGCTGCTCTTTGTGGCGGCATCAGGGCAGATTCCGCAGATAAATCAGGCCGGCCTGGGCAGTCAATTCAGCCAATTCAACGACAGCATGCCGTCAGTCACATCGGGCGGGGCTCCCACTCCCATCACGCCCAGCAGTGCCGAATCCTTGAATTTGCAGATACCTTCAGTCAGCGCATCACCCGAAACCCCCTCGGCTCAGGAGAAGACCCAGACGCTGATCACTGCCAGCCAGGAGGCAGCCTATGCCTACGCACCTGATTCAGCAAGCATGAGCGGGGCGCAAACTGGCGGAAGATCTGGAATGACCGGAGGATCAGGAACATCCGGAGGGGCAGCAACACCCGCCGGACCGGCAAGCACCGGATGGACGGGAAACGCGGGTGCAACAGGCACAACTGCCACTGCCACATCAACCGGCAGCGCCATGTACGGCAGCACCAGCTACAGCACAGTCATAACCCCACAGGGCGCATATGCTCCCAATAAACTTTACATATCCTATGCCCCGCAGACTGTGGCGAGCTGCAACCTCTATGCCAACCTTCCCCTGTGGATGAATACGGCAGGCCAGGGCAGCATATGGTTTTACGAATGGTATCCGAGCGGCATGCTGGACACTAATTATGCCGGTTTCGTTTATTATCCGGGCTGGTACAAGCGGTGGTTCTTCGCAGATACACCCGGCTGGCATATCATGCAGTTCTATTGCGCAGGCTGGAGCAATTACGCCTATGTCTACGTCTACGGCCCATCCGGATACTGGGTGAATCCCTATCCCGAATATGACCCGACGCCCTACCCGTATCCTTACTGGGACAGCGAGATTACCTACACCTATCCACCCACCGGCCAGGTCTATTACACCTACGGATCGAACAGCACATTCGGGGCATGAGAGCTAGCCGGAATTGATCACGGATCCTGGAGCTGCCTGGATAGGAGGATGTCCAGCAGCTTTTTTACATTTTCATGAAATTCATTCAGGCTGCCGTCATTTCTCAGCTTGAAGTCGGCTGCCTTCATGGCCTCGCACATCCCCCAGCCCAGCTCCCGGCATTCCCTCTGCTCCAGCATTTCTGCCGCCCGTCTCTCCGGCTCCATGCAGGATGCAATGATCTTCGATTCACCTTCACCGGCATCTTCGAGTGCTGCTGCATCCTCCTCCTCTCCCTTTAGCCTGGAGCTACTCCGGGCGCTGCCGGGATCGTCGGGCCTGCCCCTCGACTCCAGCCACTTCAGCCTGGCCTGAACCGGAGCGCATACCTCCACCAGATGAAATTGCCCGGCATGCCTGCGGAAGTACTCCGCCTCCTCAGGTGACCGCAAGCCGTCCACCACCACCACATCCCGGCCGGTGGCCCTGGCATTCTCAAAGACCCTTCTGGCCACGGCATCCGGGCCTTCCTCTGCCCGCAGATCGCTGCCTACGCGGCCCAAATTCTGATCAGTGGGCGGCAGGCCCAGCCTCTCCGCCTCTTTTCTGATGACGTCGCCCATGACCAGCACAGGCAGTCCGTGCTGCCCGGCAATGCGAGAGGCTTCACCCTTGCCCGATCCGGGCAGGCCCACGAAACCGATGATCTTCATTTTTTTATCTCCACTAGCTACAAGTTATTGATATTCTTTTTAATATTTCCTAATTATTCCTCTCTGTAGAATATCTGATTCCAACCGATTTTCAGGAAATTCTGCCTTTAAATTTAACAGAACCTTCTTTATCTCATAATAACCAGATGGCAACTCTGATTCTGAAAAAAAAGTTGTCCTTACTGATAATGGAACCTTCATTTTCATGCATATCTTAAGGCTCTCTAATACTCGAAATGAGACATCTTTTCTTCCAGTCGCAACCTCATATTCTGGTTCCTTAAGTGGAGCTTTAATATCAAGAAAGACTTTGTCAATGAGCTTTTTTTCTAATATATCCAGGAGATTATTGGGATAATATCCTGAGGTCTCCAATCCTACATCCAGAGAAAGACTTTTTGATATGGAGGCAATTATTTTTATCTGATTCGGTTGCATCAGAGGTTCACCTCCGGAGATAACAACAGCACTAATAAATGGATTTGTTTTCATTATACAAATTGCTTCATCAAGAGTTATTTGCTCCCTAACATGATCGACATTTCTTAAATTTTTAATTTCCCTAATTATTTTTACAATCTCAATAAAATTCTCACCAGTTTGAAGAACCTTGTTTTGGCAGTGGGGGCAGCGCAGAGGGCAGCCCCTCAGGAAGACAACCATGGCCGCTCTTCCCGGCCAGTCCACTGTGGAGAGGGGCACAATGCCCCCGAAGTTTACCAGCATGCCGGTCCTGCTGAATACTCCAAAAATTCAGCCATTCAGTTCAGCCTTCCAGTTCAATCCGGACCGCCTTTCCTGCTATCCTTGCCAGCCTCTCATTCAGCTCCGCCTCATCGGCCCGCGCCTTCTCCTCCAGAGCAGACAGGTCATTCTCCCATTGGAGGAGTGCCGCCTCCCAGCTCTTCAGCTCCTTTTTAGCGCCTGCTATCTGCTCTTTGAGAAGCTTTCCCTCCTGGCTGCTCTGCCCCAGGCGGCTCTCCAGGCTCGATATCTCCCCTTCCAGGGCCGACACCCGCGCTGCCGCCTTCTGCAGCGACCCTTCCTTGATGAGCAGGTCGATATGATCCAGGGTCTTCTCCTTCTTTTTGTCCTTGAGGCCGAGAGCGGCAAGGTGATCCCGCATCTCCTGCAATGATCCCGCAATCTCTCCCTCCAAAACACTTGAGGGTGCGGCCTGGAGGCGGGAGAAGACATCCCTGTGCTGTAGAGCCAGCCGGTCGCTCGATCCCTGTTTGGTGATTCTGGCTATGGCCTTGCTCAGGGGCGCAACCAGGCCGGACAGCTCCTCTTCTGCTCGAACTCTCTCCTGCTTAGCAGCGGCAAGGTTCGCTTTCATCTGCTCGATTGCCCGGCCCTTCTCGCTCTGCCCCAACCGGCGCAGATCCTCTTCCAGTGAGGAGAGATTTGACTTTACCTGCGCCAGCTCTGCCTGCCCCACTCCAATCTTGCCTTTGAGATGGGAGGCATCAGACTGGCCTTTTCCCAGGGCACCGGCCAGCTCCCGGCAGTACCAGCTCTCCTCCTGCAGCTTTCTATTCTTGCCTATTAGCTCCTCCATCTCCACCAGCAGGCGGCTGATATTTCCCAGGTCGGCATTTATGCGCTCGATATTCTTGGGAAAGAGGGCAGCAACATACCTCTGCGCCCGGCCGAAGGTGGTGACAGTCCTCTCCAGACCCTTGAGGACCGACCAGTGGTGCTGATAGATAAAATCGCAGTCCCTTCTGGCAGGAGGGGAGAGCTTTTCTTCCAGAGACTGCAGTTGCTTTACCAGCTCTCCTCTGGCGGCAAGCCCCGCCCGGAGGAGCTTGGGCGGAGCAGAGCCGTCCGGATCGGCTGAGGCGAGAGCTGCGATATCGGAAGAAAAGGACCTCTGCAGGGGCTCGACTCTGGAGTAGATGGCCGACATCTTATCTGCAAAGCATGCCTCTTCCTCTCTCTCAGTCAGCCAGGCTTGCATGCTCTGCAGATTGACGCTTGCCGTCTCTGCCGGCTTGCCTCCCCCCAAGAAATTCTTGAGCCACTTCAAGGCGATCTACCCTCCATTTGCTTCATCTGTTCCATCTGCTCCAATTGTTCCACTTGCTCAAATTGCGCCATTTTCTTGAGCTGGCTGAAGATCTTTTCAGCGATCCTGGGGCCGAGCAGCCCGGCAATCTGTGCCGGATCGGCAGCCTTCAGCTTCTCCATGCTGGTAATTCCTGCAGAGTGCAGCTTTCTCGCCCGCACCCGTCCTATGCCCTTCAGGCTGAGAAGGGCTAGCAGGTCCGGACCGGCTCCATAATGGATGCGCTCCGCCAGTTGCTCCGCCTTGAAGGTGATTCCCAGCTCCTGGTGCTTGGACAGCTCTGCCAGAGAGTGCATCAGCCACTCTGCCGTCTCAGCGGAGCGGCGAATGTCTCCCGGGCCCACATGATAATTGCTGCTTATCTTCTCCTCATCGACCTCGCCGATCCAGTCCATGAGCATGGCGACCGTCTTTGCCTCCCGCAGGAGGTAATCGTAATTTTCTTCGTCGTAGAGATCTGGCTGGTGCTGATCTATGAACTCCTCGACCCAGGCGTCCGCAGATTGGACATAGAGCAGATCCATATCCGGAGTCATTGTTATCAGATGGATGAGGCCGAGATCAGAAGGCATCTTCCTGGCAGCCCTGGCCAGATCGAGGGCGCTGGAGAATGTGCTGCCGCCAACTGCCACCTCTCTGGCCATCCCGCTCCCGGCCCCGGATAGCCCCCGTCCCGCTCCCGGCGGATGGCTTTCCTTCTTCTTCGCCAAATTCTCTATCATGATCACGGCGCTGAGGGGATCGATGTATAGCCTGCTGACCAGCGAGCCGAGCCTGGTAGGCACCAGATCACCGCCGTCGCTCCCCTGGATCATGCCGTTTACCCGGAGAAAGTCGAGCACCTTTTCTATGGTGATATCGAGGTTCCAGGGCTCCTGCTGCTGGGCATAAAATGTATTGGATATAAATGACTTGAGCTCCAATTCGGATCTGGCAAAGCCTGCGGATATGGTGGAGAGCAGATGCACCCGAAGAGCGCTCTCGCTGGCGAGCTTGGACCAGATCTCCTCCGGGCTGCCGTTGATGTAGTGCTTGAAGAGCTCTTCCATCTCCGGGCCGTTCTTGGCCATCAGGAAGGACTCGCCGTAGGGATCCAGCCCAGGCCTTCCGGCGCGGCCGGCCATCTGCCGGTACTCGATCACCGGGATGGGAGCCATTCCCCGGCCGTATTCATATCTCTTGTAGCTTTTGATCAGCACCCTTCTGGCTGGCAGATTGAGGCCCGCTGCCAGGGTGGGGGTGCTGGCAATGACCTTGATCCTGCTATCCCGGAAGCCCTCCTCCACCAGGCGCCGCTGTTCAGGCAGCAGGCCAGCGTGGTGAAAGGCGACGCCCCGTAAGACGCATGAGGCCAGCCGCTGTGCCGTTTCGCTCTCTCCTGTGGCCAGGATGCTCTGGGAGAGCTCAAGCGCCTCAGGATCGGCAGGAATGAGGCCGCTGAGCCTGGATGCCGCCGCCTCAGCATTTTTGCGGGAGTTTTCAAAGATGAGGATCTGTGCCGATTGAGAGAGGGTGTCCCTGACCAGCGCCAGGGCTTCGTCCCGGCCGGCTCCAGTCCTGGACGAAGCCCACTTTCCAGAGTTCGCAGGCTTTGATAGTGAGGATGATCCTCTGTCGCAATCTCTGTCGCCGGAATTTTCTGCCGCACCTGCCCCCGTGCCAAGAGTGGCTTCGCCGTCTGAAAAGACGAGCTTCCCATTGCAGATGACGCCCTCCCGCAGGCTGATGGGCCGCCAGTCGCTGCTGACCAGCTCGGCGTGCAGCCAGCCGGCCAGCTCTGCCGCATTGGCCACCGTGGCGGAGAGGCCGATGACCTGCAGAGAGGGATTGAGGTGTCGCAGTTTGGTGATGGTCATCTCCAGTGTGGGGCCGCGGCCGGTATCATTGAGCAGGTGAATCTCGTCCACGACCAGAACACCCAGGTCCCGAACCCACGAGGCCCCATTTCTCATGAGCGAGTCCGCCTTCTCAGATGTGGCTATGATGATGTCGTTTCTGCCCAGGCGCTCGTCCCTCTTATCGAAGTCTCCGGTGCTGATGCCTATGGCCAGGCCGAGATCACTGAACTTTTTAAATGAGTCGTACTTTTCCGTGGCCAGAGCACGCAGGGGAACGATGTAAACGCATCGCTGCCGCTGCAATGCCGCCCGCAGCATGGCCAGCTCGGCGAGAAGCGTCTTGCCTGATGCTGTGGGCATGGCCAGAAGCATGCTCTTTCCGTCAAGCAGGCCCCTCTCCACTGCTTCGCCCTGAGGCGGGTACAGCTCCCGGTAGCCGCGGTCCTCATACAGCTTCACTGCCTCCCGAGGCAGCCAGGAGCTGAGATCTTTTATCTCCAGCATCTAACTCAAATCTCCTCGATCTCCTCTAATCTTAAATACTACGTGAAAGTAGTAACCTGAGTCATCATATAAATGCATCTTCCATGGAGGGAAACTAATGTATGCCGATCGCATAAAGCATCTTCCGCCTTACCTCTTTGCCGCTATCGATAAAGCCAAAACGCAGGCCCGGAGCAGAGGCGTTGATGTAATCGACCTGAGTGTGGGCGATCCGGACCTGCCCACGCCGGAGCACATTGTTGAGGCTTTGAACCGTGCCGCCAGGGACCCGGCCAATCATCAGTATCCCTCCTATGAGGGCAAGCTGGCCTTTCGCGCCGCTGTAGCCGATTGGTACAGACGGACGTTTCAGGTGGACCTGGACCCCAAAAACGAGGTGCTCACTTTAATCGGCTCCAAAGAGGGAATCGCCCATGCACCACTGGCCTTCATCAATCCGGGAGATGCGGCCCTGGTGCCCGATCCGGCCTATCCGGTCTATCGCACAGCCACTGCCTTTGCCGGAGGAGAGCCCATCGTCATGCCGCTCTTGCGGGAGAACAGGTTCCTGCCGGACATTGACGCCATATCAGCGGCGGACGCCCGGCGGGCCAAGATCATGTTCCTCAATTACCCCAACAATCCCATCGGGGCCTCAGCGGACAGGGCTTTCTTCAAGAAGGTCATAGACTTTGCCCGCGACTACAATATCATACTGATGCACGATAATCCCTACTCTGAGACCTACTACGACGATGAGAGGTCTCTGTCCATCCTTGAGCTTGAGGGGGCCAAGGAAGTGGCTGTCGAGTTTCACTCCCTCTCCAAGACATATAACATGACAGGCTGGAGGATCGGCTCGGTCGTCGGCAATGCCGAAGTTGTGGCCGGCATAGGCAAGATCAAGAGCAACATCGACTCAGGCACCTTCGGAGCCGTGCAGGATGCGGGCATTGTGGCCTTAAGCAGCCCCAAAGAGGTCGTGGACGGCATACGCAAGGTCTACCAGCACAGAATTGAGATCCTGTACCGGGCACTCAGGGATCTGGGCCTCACCCTGGAAAAGCCCAGGGCCACGCTCTACCTCTGGGCTTGGGTGGGCGGCAGCTCCATCGAGTACGCCGGACGGCTCCTGGAAGAGACGGGCATCGTGGCCACGCCCGGTGTGGGCTTCGGCCAGTATGGAGAGGGTTATGTCAGGTTCTCCATCACCCAGCCCACGGGCCGAATAGAGGAGGCAGTGGCCAGGCTGGAGAAGATGGGCAATTAAGTGTGTTATCATTTAAATTAGTTATTCCGCAAATAACCATAAAGATCACAAAGCTCACAAAGCTCACAAAGAACGTCAAAGGGAATTAAGATGCAAGAGAATTATTCGGCCAAGGAGATTGAGGCCAGGTGGCAGAAGACCTGGGAGGATAAAGCGGTATTTCAACCTGAGCCCGACTCCAGAGAGAAGTTCTTTTTAACCATACCTTATCCTTATCTCAATGGAAATCTGCATGCCGGGCACACCCGCACCTTCACCATCGGCGATGCTGTGGCCCGTTTTCAGCGAATGCAGGGAAAGAATGTGCTCTTTCCCATGGCTTTTCATGCTACTGGAACGCCCATTGTGGGTCTGTCCGAGCTGATAGCCAATAAAGACCCCCTCATTTGGGGCGTTTACACAAAACTGCACGGCATACCCGAAGATGAGCTTTCAGAGCTCAACACGCCTGAGAAGATTGTGCTCTACTTCAGGAGGCAGGCCAAGGCGGCTATGCAGTCCATAGGCTACTCCATCGACTGGAGGCGGGAGTTTACCACCACCGATCCGGCTTACAGCAAGTTCATCGAATGGCAGTACGGCATCCTGCGCCGGCTAGACTATGTGGTCAAGGGAAGCCATCCGGTGCGCTGGTGTCCGCATGACCGAAATCCGGTTGAGGACCACGACATCCTCAAGGGCGAGGATGCGACCATCATGGACTTCGCCCTCATCAAATTCAGGATGGGCGACAAAATCCTGCCATGCGCCACCCTGCGCCCAGAGACGGTCTTCGGAGTGACCAACCTCTGGCTGAATCCCGATGTCAATTATGTCCAGGCTGCCGTCAACGACGAGACCTGGATTGTATCTAAAGAGGCCTATGAGAAGCTGACTTTCACAGACAGGACCGTTAAACCAGGCCCTGAGGTCTCCGGAAAGGACCTCATTGGAAAAACGGTGATCAATCCCCTGACTGGCACAGAGGTTCTCATCCTGCCCGCCGGATTTGTGGACCCGGACAACGGATCGGG
>CAYQKI010000070.1:0-10969 GCA_964418105.1 uncultured Methanotrichaceae archaeon
TCCCCGGTTCGAGTCCGGGTTTGGGCATGGAATTTTCTGGCAAATATCTCTACCCCCAGTTTAATGAAGGGTTTGCTGTCATTTTGCGTCTTATGTTCACTCATTCTGGCTCTATCGCCTGTTCGGTCTGTGTTGTAGTATATTATAACAACCAATAAATACTATTTTCTTTGCTGAAGATATTCTGGTTTGCGAACCATTGCCAAATGAGTCATTCTGATTCACCAAATTTTTATACAAAAAAATAAAATAGATATTACTTAATTAACACTTAAATATATGACGTATGGTTTCCGGATAATGTAATATTAAATGATTTTCTAATTCTGGCAAGATCTAATAAAACTTTTCCACCATCAGTGTACGCTGGATTATAGTTTATATATGTAAATGTTACTGTGACATTTTTTGCTATAAATCCTTGAATCTCACTTGTAAGAATTTGATCTGGATTCACATAAGCTTGAATACCTGTAGAACATGGTCCAGTGATAGTTTCAGCATATTGCGTAATTAGATCACCATATGGAGTTGATCCATTAAGTAGCTGATTTTTATAAATTTTAAGCATCATTTCTATTAGCTGCGGATGCTCGGATAGCGGGTAACATCCTTCTTTGTGCATAGTGATATACAAGGCGGAAGGTGTTTCGTTTTCTCCTATAAGTACACCTGTAGGTTTTTCAAACAGCCCCCAGGTGGATGGATATTCAAATTCAAAATCGTGACCTTTATACCAAATCCATTCGTCTTGACCAGCTACCACATAGATCGGTGTCAATATAGCGAAAAGGATCAGTAACAACCTAATATTTCGTTTGGGATTCAATTTTCATCATTCCTTTTTTTTTAATTTCTTCGAATCTTTGCTAATCCTGTATGTCTGCCTATGTATACAAGTCTTTGACGGGAGTAATTAATTAATCTCTGCAAGGCAAAGACACCATTTAGAGTGAGCAGAACGTGGTCTATATTGCTCCTTGATGAAGATACAATAACATCATTAATCATGCAAAGAGTGCCAACCAGGCCCCGAAGTATATTGATAACTGTGTATTCACCGCGTCTTCCTTTTGTTGTGATCCCTAGCGTCTTTTGAGAAGATATGTATTATTCCTCCGACTAAACCATCACCACCTAGATTTTTCATCAGGGTATGCATCCCGCTCTTTGAGTATTATCATAGAATCAACTACAATGGATCATTTTAGTCTATTTAAGATTAATGTGAATAAAGGGAGTTCTGCGAGTTATACATACTCAGCTCATTCGAATATACCACCGGAACGGACTTCAAGTCATTGACCGCAAATCTCGATCTGACCTGCAGCATAGGGAGGAGCTGCCTCATCTATATAAATGAGAATTGCCAATAGCTCCAGATGGTGCCTCATGAGACCGGCGACGGTGCAGAATGAATGTTTCTACAAACCACACTCAGTGAACCACGCTCAGAATCAGATCGTCATGGCTTCCCTAATAGCCTCAAATTTTATCAGACCAATCATGGAAATCACAATTCGGAACCCCCCTGTTTTTAAGTACCTTTCAAAGCAAGCCCGCCTAGCATGGTGAACCGCCCCCAATTCGAGATCCTTAAAAAGCTTCACTCCATCAAGGCAAACCGCAAGCTTCCAATCAACAGATGCCTCCCCGGCGCTGAGGGGGCCCTGTAACAGTCCCCGCGCGTAACACCGCGTGCGGCGCCCACTGCAAAAAAACCGTATAGATTCTGAGCATTGAATTCCAACCATGCATCGGAAAGGCGATCAGCGAGGCGCAAGAGGCGCATTTGACCGGGGGTGCAAAGCCGATGAGCCCGGCCCGCCCGGAGGATATTTTGCTATTTATAAAAATCGTTGAGCCAATCTGCTCCTTCTTCCGCCCTAGCTCGCACGCACCCACACCCGCGCGCGCCAGCAGCCACTGTGCAGACGAGCGGAGCCGGGCGGAGGCCAAATTGTCACGGGCATAAATCCTAAAAAGCGGCAACCTCAAATGTCTCGATCCCGTTAAGCCGCAAGCTGCCAATCAATAGAAGCCTCCCTGAGCGCTCTAGGGGCCCCGTCACCACCCCGCGCGTGGTATATGCCATGCTTTCTGGGCTCTACCGGACTCTAAAATGCACAATAAATATAAATAATATCAATGGCAGTCTAAACTAATAAAATTAACAAAGCAAGAATTGGCCTTTAACCAGATGTGACGAAGATGTGCGAAAACGAATCATTAGCTGCAAAAAGAGAGCCGATGCCCGAAACGGACCATTTTGACCAGGGCAGAAGTTCCATATTCGAACCAAAGACACCTCTGGGCAAGCGACTATGGGCCATACGGAAAAAAATTGTCGCATCGGGAGAGCCTCTTCTCGGTTGGGATGAGATCGAGAAAGAGGTCGCAGCACGCAGAGGAGAGGCTGATTGATCCGTAAAAGGACATTTCTCGATGCAGGGGTTCTGATAGCAGCAGCCAGGGGCCAGGATACTGCATCAATAGCAGCGCTTAAGATTCTGGATGACCAATCCCGCGAGTTCGTATCAAGTCCCTTTGTCAAACTAGAGGTGATCCCTAAGGCGGTTTACAATGGGAAGACAAATGAAGCGGAGTTCTACGAGGCTTTTTTTGATTCTGTCTGTTTTTGGGAAGACGACCTGGCCGGAATTGTTTCAGCAGGTGAGACTATTGCACTCTCTTTTGGCCTTTCTGCTATGGATTCATTGCATGTCGCCGCGGCAGTACTGTCCAGGTCCGAGGAATTGGTCACAACTGAAAGGCAAAGTAAGCCGATCCACCGAGTCCGGGGCATCCGCGTTACATCTATTCAAACTATCTAATAATTTTCTACTCAAAGGTTATGAATTTCAATCATGCATAGGAAAGGCGATCATCGAGGCACTAGCGTCGCATTTACCCGGAGGTGCAAAGCTCATAACATCGGCTAGCCTGACGAATATCATGTATATTATAATAATAGCGCGCCGAACTTCTCGCAGCCCTCTGGCCACCCGCACCCGAAAACACCCGCCAGCACGCCCCGCGCGTGCCATGCGCCTGGGTAGCCTGACAGAACGTGCTGATTCCGGCTTACCGAGAGTCATCAGATGCTCAGAGCCGATTAAAGCAGAAAATGCAAACCCTTCGATCCCGTTAAGCCGCAAGCTGCCAATCAACAGAAGCCTCCCCGAGCGCTCTAGGGCCCCCGTCACCACTCCGCGCGTGGTATATAAATGCCATACTTTATGGACTCTACAGGATTTTAAAATGCACAATAAATATAAATAATATCAATGGCAGTCTAAACTATTAAAAGCCACAAAGCAAGAATTGGCCTTTAACCAGATGGAAGGCCCCTCAATCCAGGCGACCTTCAGGGTTTCTTTGATCCTTCCGCCAGCTTCCCCGCGAATTTGAGGTAATTGCAGGCGGGGCTTCCCACAGGGATGATATTGCCCTGCACGCTGCCCCCCTCGATCACAAGTTCGGCCACCGAAGGGGCTGACAATCGGGGAAGCGTGGTGCTTCCCGGACAGATGAGAAGGCGCCTGCCTTTCTCGATGACCGGGCGGTGGATGTGGCCGAAGACCAGCACGGAGACGTCCATCTCCCTGGCCATCATCTCCGCCCCCACCAGGTCAGAGCCGTGCGAGGCCATGTGCACGAGGCCGATCCTGATGCCATCCACATCGATGACCTTTCGCTCCGGCAAGAGCCTCTTTAAGGCCGGGCAGTCGGAGTTGCCGTGCACCGCCTCCAGCCGGCCCAGATCTGCCAGGGCGGCGAGGCAGCTTTCGGATACGAAGTCGCCGGCGTGCAGAATGATGTCGGCGCCTTTCGCCAGCGAGGCTACCGGCGCGGGGAGCGCCTCATTTTCAAGATGGGTATCGGATAGAGCAATTATTCGGGTCATCAGACGTGCATCCTTCTCATGCCCGCCTCCACAATTCCCAGAAACTCCGCACCCACCGCCACCACGCTGTTGGTGAAGACCGAGGCATTGATCTCAAATATAGGATAGCGGAATTTGGTATAGTCGGACATCAGCCAGGTGGTGGAGCTTGTGTCCCCGGAGAACAGATCCCTGTACTCGGGCTTGACAGGAATTACAGCTATATCCCTCTCCCGGCCGTGCTTCTTGAGCATCATGACCTGTCGCGAGGAGGGATTGGCGGTGATGGGCATGACATCCGATCCGTGGTTCAAGGCGCTTACAGTGCCTTCCAGTGCCTCATATGTATTGCCGATGCCGGTGATGGGGATATAAACATCTCCGATCTGAAAGCTGGGGGTATTGAAGTCCCTCTCCCAGTAGCTGATCTTGTTTAGGTGGGTGAACCTCATCTCAAAGGCGCGTGCCACGAGACCGGAACGGCCCACTCCGCCGATGATATACCGGCCGCTCCTGGGCAGCAGCCTGCTGAACCATTGCTCCAGATGATCCGGATCCATGTCTTTGATGAGACAGGCATTATCCTGGAAGTCCAGGACAGTGGAGCGATACTCAGGGCAGGATGAGTTGCAGATCCCCTTAAGCCTGGACTGTATGTCCGGAAAGAGGGCGTTTAAGAAGGCCAGAACCTCCAGCTCGAACTCGGTGCCCATGGGAGAGAGCCTGGACCGGGTGTCCTTGTCGGTGGACTCCTTTGTCCTGGCCTTGAAGACCAGAACTGACCCCCGCTCATACTCGCTGACCATCTTATAGGCCGTACCTTTCTCATTGGCGGTGATCAGCGTTATCTCTCCGCCGAGAGTGATGATGTCGTCTATGTACTTGTTGACGGCCAGCGTCTCTCCTGAGCCGGAGATGGCGATCCCCAGGTTCTTGCCCTTCCGGTAGTGCCTCTGCACCGGGTCCTCCAGTGTGAAGGGAAAGACATTGTCGAAGTGGTTCTGGATGAGCTGCAAGAAGCTGTAGAGGGCCAGGGCGGAGCGGCCCGCCGCCAGGCCGTAGACGAACTTATTGTCCGGCGACGGGCTCAGAAAATCGGCCATAGAATCGGAGAAAGCAGCAACGCTGGCCATATCCAGGTCGAGCAGCTTCTCTAAAAAGCCGCACTGAAGATCTGTGGCCTCCTGGAAGGTCTTAATAAGGCCTGACATACTGGCACCCTACTGAGATCCCACCAAGATAAGCCTTTTCTTTTCCCTTCAGGTGATGATCTCAGGCAGCCGGCCCAATTCATTTGCGGACCTGATCTCCTGAGCGATTCGCCGGCCATTGGATAGCCCCGGCTCGATGAGATCCGAATACGGCGATCCGTTCATGTAGAGGTTGGTGCCGGCCACGATCCGGGCAGAGATCTCGAAGACCTTGAACTCCAGCTCGTCGGTGACAATCGTCTCCAGGCTGAAGGCCCCGATCATGCCTCCGAAGAGGTTCAGGCTGGTCTCGACCACCCTCTCCCCCAGCTCAAAGGCGCGGGGCAGGAGCGACTCACGCAGAACCAGGGGCAGATTGCCGGTCACTACGAAGCTGGGGTAGATGCCAGCCTCCGCCAGCTCCTTCATGCTGCCGATACGAAAGATCTCGTCGGCATTGGACTCCACCCTCCGGTCTATGCCCAGCATCTCCAGAGAGCCCTTGCGCAGGCGGTATCCCTCCTGCTTGATGGGCGAGTAGAAGAAGTGGATGTAGTATCTGGTTCCCAGGATGAACTCCTGGATGGTATACTTCTCCTGGGTGCTCATCTTGGCCTGCAGCTCATCCTTGGTCTTGGCGATGAAGAAGCCGCGTCCGCCCTTGGCACCATGATACTTGACTATGACCGGTCGGTCGATATCCTCCGCCTTTTCAAATCGCATGGGAACATTGACCCCGGCCTTGAGCATCCACTCCCGCTCCATCTCCCGGTCGCTCTCCCAGGCCAGCACCCGGCGGTTTCCAAATGTGGGGACGGCGAGGGACTCGAACTTCTCTATTCCCAGATACTCGACCAATGAGCCGTGGGGGATGATGATGACATTGTCTTTGGCCAGGTCTTCTGCATAGTCAAGAAGCGCCCTGTAGCTGTCCACGCAGACGAACCTGTCCGGCCTGGCCAGGGGAAAGGCATCATAGAAGCGGGGAGGCTGGCCGATGCATATGCCCAGTGTCTTGAAGCCCTCCTGGCGGGCGCCGTGGAAGATCTGCAGGCTGCTGTGCGAGCATATGGTGGCGATGGTCAGATTTTTCTTATCATATCCTTTTAAAATCTCGTGAATGTCCTCTTTGGAAATCATGATGATAACCCTTTGCAATTATGGCCTTTGAAAACATAGGGTTAGCCTGAAGGTAGATAAGCTCTTCGGAGAGCCATCGCCGGAGACGATCGCCTTAAAAATGATAAGAGAATATGAACAACCATGCGGCAATCCATAAAGAGGGAGACCCAGGAGACCAGCATTGAGATTCTTCTGCAGATCAACGGCCTTGGCACTGTTCAGGCGGAGACCGGCGTTGCCCTTCTGGACGAGGTCCTCTCCGCCCTGGGGCGGGCGGGGGGCTTTGACCTGACCGTCCGGGCGCGGGGGGATCTGCAGACAGGAGATCACCACACAGTTGAGGACACAGCCATCACTCTCGGCGCGGCCATAGCCGGGCAGATAAAGAGCGGCATGGCCAGTTGCATGGTCCCTTGCGGAGAGGCGCTGGCCACAGCGGCAGTGCGCTTTGCAGAGCCCGGCTATCGTGGCAGCTTCCAGCTCGGCAGCGGGTCAATGGAGGGAATGGATTTGCAGAACTTCCCCCACTTTCTGCGCGCCCTGGCCTATAATGGAAACTTCAACCTCTTCATATCCGCACAGGGCGGAGACGACAGGAGCCGCATCGAGGCCATGAGCCTGGCACTAGGGCGGGCCATAAAACTGGCTGCCAGGGACGGATAAGCTGGCCCAGGCACGAAAAGAAGAGCCAAAAATTCCCCTTCAGCGCCATATTCTGCGGAGAGGCAATGCCGCAGCCAGGGCGAATATTGAAGCCAAAATTCCGGCGGCACCGCTCTTCCTGGCAGTCTGATTTTTCGGCAGAATGCTGATGCTGCCGTTTCTGACTCCGTCAGTCAGGCCGGAGGTTCCCGTCACCTCCAGCAGGGCCGTCTGATTGGACGCAGACTGCCGGGCAGAGAATGTGAGATTGGCCATTTCAATTCCCTCCGGCATGAGGATTCTGGCCGTCCCGGCTCTGGCATCAACTTTCCAGGAGGCATTGCTGCCGGAGATGCTCACCGCTTCCAGCAGCGAGGCATTGTAGGAGATGTTGATCCGCCGCTCCCGCTCGGAGCCGCCGGCGAGCAGGGCAACCGTGGCCCGGCCGCCTGCGGCAACGCTGACAGAACCCAGGGAGACGCCGCGCAGAGGGGCGGCGGTGACGTTGAACCTCTCGCCGTTCATGGCAAATATGGTGTCGACGGCGTTTCTCACCATCACCCGCAATTCGTATACTCCGGGATCGACGGGATTGGCAGAGGCGTGGGGCTCCAACTGCTCCATGCTTCCATGCAGGGTGTGATTGATTTTGCTTGGTACAGTTCTGCCATCTATCACATCCATGAATTGCAGCATGGACACCTCGGGTTCAATCTTCAGTATACGCCGCCGTTCTGTTTCGTTCTCCTGCATGGCATCATAATCAAGCGATCTATTCAGCTTCGCATACTCTCCGGGGGAGAGGTAGTAGATGTACATATCATCCAATATGGCACTAATTCGCCCCTGTGTATCGAATTGCACGCCAACCGTGCGCGGCGGATTTGAGGAATTCAAATAGAGCAATGCAGGCACTCTATCGTCGCCTGCATCCATGATGATACTGCCGTCATCGCTGAGCCTCAAGTTTGTGGCATTCCAGGACCAGTCAAATGTCCAGTATTCGCCCGAACCCAGGCCATGACCAGTTATATCTCTGGAACTGATAGTTTTATTATTGTGATCCAAAATATCAGCAGTGACGCTTTGAATCTCAGCCGCCTTTTCTATCATGGTAAAATTTACAGCCATTCCCGAAACGGCATCCTTCGGAAGGATTATTTGGGGTGGTGACGGCTTGGGGACAACGTACTGCTGAGAGTAGAGATAGTAGCGCAATGTATCGTTATCTGCAACCCTGATATTCATATTTGGAGCAAGAGAAATCGTGGAGTCCTTGTTCAGATTGACGTTCTCGTCATTGAGCATTATTATTGTGTAGGGCTCCGAGGTGGAGACGATCTGCATCTTTTCAATACCGATCCCAGATTCCACCGGAAATAGATACTCATCGGATATCTGGAAGATGGCATCAATTGTGGCAAATCCTGTGCTCCCGTTGCTGAAGATATTGTTGACATGCAGCTTGATTATCGGCATATCTTCCACATCACCCAGATCCTTCTTGAAGACATAAGTGGAGTTTGAGGCTACTACTGAGGTGTCCTGCAAAATCCCGTTCTTGGAAAGCTGGATGAGGATCTTGTCCTCCTCGATATCCCTGATCCGGACTTCATATCCTTCCTCAAGCGAATAATTTCCGGCAAACAGATTTCTTGGGACAACTTCGCTATCAATCAGAACCCTTCCGATCTTCTCATGGTCATAGAGGTTGAGTGAGGAGGCTTTGCCATCTTCTTTTTTATCATACCCGGCAAACCATAAATTGCCCAGGAATGGAATCACATAATAAGATCCCCACTGCTCGTAATCGTAATTTTTGGCCCTCATGAACGACGAATACATAAAGCCGTCGACAACAACCGACCCATTTAAGACAACTGCACCTGTGGGCATCAATGCGGTCCTTCCATCTACCTTATAAAGCACCAGCGTCTCAGAGCCGAATTGATCATCGGAGCCCAGTTGATTCCAGGAGCCGAGCTGGCTCTCCGGGTCCATATAAAAGTTTGAGTAATTGCCCGAATTCCATTTGGCAGCCAGCATGGTAGGATATCCTCCAAATGAGCCTGGAATGGATTGCGTCCCGTTGAACACCGGCCCTCTGATCTCATGAACGCCGTAATCGGAGATGCTGCCTAACGGATAATATATCAGCTCCTCGCTGTCAGCCACGGTGAGAGCTAGTCCGTATGTAAGCGGTATCTGGCTATTCCTCAGCAGTGATAGTGTCCTCCCGCTCACAAACTCTATGCCGTCATCATCCAGGCTGGTCATCTTGAGATTGCCCAGCCGGCCACCTTCAAAGAGCCTGATCAGCGGCTGATCGCTGATCTGAAAGATCCCATCCACTTCTACGGTTGCGACATCATTCTGATCGCTCATGGCATCGGAGAGGTGAACCAGGATTATGGGAACATCATCAATTTTATAAACAAATGTCCCGCCCACAGTGACTGCCGAAAAATACACCGGCTTTCCGCTCTTGAAGAGTATGAGTGTGGCAACATCGCTATTGCTGGAGACCTCGGCTACAGAGAGGACATAGCTATCCAAGAGCGGTAGCGAAGCATTGCGGTTCAAAGTGTACTCGTCGTCGCTGTCGATAAGCACCTTTCGCAAAGCCCCCTTTCCCAGAGAGCTTACCTCCTCTGTTAGGTTGCTCTCCGGATAGCCGGCCAGGTAGGGGCTGCC
The DNA here is from genome assembly GCA_964418105.1 of uncultured Methanotrichaceae archaeon. Classification (GTDB taxonomy): domain Archaea; phylum Halobacteriota; class Methanosarcinia; order Methanotrichales; family Methanotrichaceae; genus Methanothrix. Next base: position 9,535 of record CAYQKI010000070.1, read on the forward strand.
CAGGAATGCCACCTCCTGAAATGTGCCCCAGGGCTCGTACTCGAAGGGAGAGGTCCAGACTGTCGAGCTGTAGACGATGTCACCCTCCTCCGCCGTCCTTCCCGAGAGGTGCACAGTCAGCTCCTCGCCGCCCTGACCCTCATCCAGATCGTAATAGAACCATCCGAAGTCACTGGCCCGCCATACACCGTCGCCACTGCTGAAATGGCCCCTCACGTAGGCCGCCTCTGCCACATCCTGTCCCAAAGCGCCTGCCCCGAGGCACAAAACCGAAATCAGCACTGCCGCCGCTGCCGCCAGCCAGATCGTCCTTATATGAATCCACCTCTTGTGAGTCCTTCCGGCACAGGCCCATCGGGGGCAGGCCACCCCCCCTGGACAGCCCCTGGATAAGCTGTATATCCTATGCCGGATCTACATGCGCAGCGGAGTTAGATGTCATCTATTAAACACGTTGCGATATATGGCAAAGGCGGTATCGGCAAGTCGTGCACTGCCTCGAACATTGCCGCCGCCTGTGCCGAGAAGGGCCATAGAGTCCTGGTGGTGGGCTGCGATCCAAAGAGCGATTCCAGCATAACGCTGGTGGGGAGGCGGATTCCCACCATGATGGACCTGATACTGGCCGGTGGAGATATCAGAGAGGAGGACGTCGTCTTTGAGGGATACAAGGGTGTGCGCTGCATTGAGGTGGGCGGTCCTGAGCCGGGCGTGGGATGTGCCGGGCGGGGCATAATCGTGGCCATCGATTTTCTGCGCAAGGTCTCCCATGCCCTGGAGGAGGTGGACCTGGTGCTCTACGATGTGCCGGGGGACATCGTCTGCGGCGGATTCTCCGCTCCGATACGAAAGGGGCTGGTGAGCAACGCCTACATCATCACCTCCGGAGAGTACATGCCCCTCTATGCCGCCAACAACATCAGTAAGGGCCTTGTCCGCCTAAAGACTCCACTGGCAGGGGTGATATGCAACTCTCGCGAGGCTGCCGCCGGGCGGGAGAAAGAGATCGCAGAGAGGTTCTCCAATGAGCTGAACAGCCGGCTCGTGGCCTTCATCCCCAAGGACCCCATTGTGCAGAAGTGCGAGAGAAGGGCGGTTACAGTGATCGAAGGGGCTCCAGACACCGCCATCGCGAATGTCTATCGCCATCTCGGAGCCGAGATCATGGCAGGTGCAGATCCGAGGGTTCCAAGGCCGCTGAGCGATGAGAGGCTCAGAGAGCTGTCCATGGAATAAAGGAAAGGTTGTGAAAATGTTGGCGGACTGCCCAAGGATACTGATTGCCGGCGACAGGAGCTCCAGCGGCAAGACCACCATTGTGGCCGGCCTGCTCTCCTCCCTGCGGGGAAGAGGGCTGTCTGTGCAGCCCTACAAGGTGGCCATGGACTACATCGATCCCAGTTACCACACCTGGATCACAGGCAGAAGCTGCCGC
>CAYQKI010000071.1:0-10918 GCA_964418105.1 uncultured Methanotrichaceae archaeon
TGGAGGTGATGCGGCTGCTGGAGATTGAAGATCTGTCGGTCAGCATCGGCAGTAAGCAGGTTCTAAAGAACTTCAACCTTAGGATAAATAAGGGCGAAACCCACGCTCTCTTCGGGCCTAACGGCACCGGCAAGACGACTCTGCTCAATGTCATCGCCGGAATTCCCAGATATACCGTAGATGGTGGGCGCATCGTATTCAAGGGGCAGGATGTCACCCGCATGTCCATGGATGAGAGGGCGCGTCTGGGCATAGGCATGGCCTTCCAGCGACCCCCTGCCATTCGCGGGCTGCGCCTGAAGGATCTCATCAAGATCATCAATCCCCAGGCAGATGCCCAGGCCATATTAAAGAAGATGGACTTTGAGGCGTTTGCCGAGAGGGATGTCAACCGCGGCTTCTCCGGCGGCGAGGTAAAGCGCTCGGAGATGGTGCAGCTTTTGGCCCAGCAGCCGGACTTCGTCATGCTCGATGAGCCGGACTCCGGGGTGGACCTGGAGAACATCAAGCTGATCGGCGAGGCCATAAACGCTCTTACCCAGAAAGACCAGCGGCCCAGCTACCGGACCAAGTCGGGAGTGATCATCACCCACTTTGGCCACATTCTGGAGTACATGAAGGCGGACCGGGCCCATGTCATGCTGGGTGGATCGATCGTCTGCAGCGGCAATCCGGGCGAGATACTGGAGCAGATCAAGAGAAGCGGATATGAGGGGTGTGCAGGATGCAGCACGTGTCCGGTATAGAAGACAAGGCAAAAGCAGCGCACGGCAAGAAGGCCGCCTACGGCACCGATGTGGACCTGGAGAGCTTTGAGTCCGATTTCAAAGAACATGAAGCTGTAAAGAGCGCGGAAGATCTCCCCTCGGAGGTCAAAAAGGCAGCTTTAGATGTGGGCGTTAAGCTGGACGACGAGTCCGCCGGCGCTTATGTGCAGATGGACCAGACACCCGTTGTGGCCAGTTCCATGTTCGAAGGCGTGGAGATAATGGACATCGCCGCTGCTCTGAAGAAGTACGATTTTCTCAAGGACTATTACTGGAAGCTGGTTGCGCCCGACGCCGACAAGTACACGGCTGATGTGGCAGAGGCAGCCCCCTCCGGCTACTTCGTGCGGGCCAAGAAGGGGTCCAAGACCGTATTTCCCATAAAAAGCTGCCTATATCTCGGGTCCACCAACTTCAATCAGAGGGTGCACAACATTGTAATTGCCGAGGAGGGCTCGGAGCTGCACATGATCACCGGCTGCACCACGCCCACCCATGTGCAGAGGGGCCTGCACCTGGGCATATCCGAGTTTTACATTCAGAAGAACGCCAAGGTAAGCTTCACCATGATTCATAGCTGGGGCAAAGAGGTGGAGGTCAGGCCGAGGACGGGCATAGTCATGGAGGAGGGCGCGTCTCTCTCCAACAACTACATTCTCCTAAAGCCTGTCAAGACACTGCAGACCTTCCCCACGGCCAGGCTGGCCGGCAGGGGTGCTGTGGCCAGCTTCAACTCGGTCATATACTCGACCATGGGAAACATCGACATTGGCAGCAATGTAATTCTGGACGCGCCGGAGACATCAGCCGAATCCATATCCCGCGTGGTCTCTGTTGGAGGAGACGTTATCGCCAGAGGCCGCATGACCGGGCGGGTGCCGGGAGCGCGGGCCCACCTGGAGTGCGTGGGGCTTCTGCTTTCGGACAAGGGCAGGATCTACTCCATTCCGGAGCTGGACGGCCAGAGCCGGGACCTGGACATGTCCCACGAGGCGGCGGTGGGCCGCATATCGGAGGAGGAGCTGGAGTACCTCATGTCCCGCGGCCTGACATCCGAGCAGGCCACATCGGTCATAGTGCGCGGCTTTTTGGATGTGGAGATCAAGGGGCTGCCGGAGGACCTCAAGCAGGAGATCAAGAACATCACCCAGAGAGAGGATTTGAAGGGGGCGTCGTAAGCCTCCTGATCTCTTTCTCTATTTTTAATCCGTTTATGAATCTGAAGGCATCAGCACAGATATTGCGGAAGGCCTTCTCCGAGTGGAGAAAGGACGATGCCTCGCTCCTGGCAGCGGCTCTGGCTTACTATGGCCTCTTCTCCTTTGTTCCATTGATTATACTATTATTAACGTTTTTAAACTCCCTCTTCCGGCAGGGCTACCTGGACGGGCAGACGGTGGAGCAGTCCCTGGACATGGTCGGCCAGCAGATGCCGGCTGGGACGGACGTGTTGATAGACCAGGCCTCCGACCGGGCTTCATCTTTTGGATTTACAGTGATAAGCATACTCATACTGCTCTTTGGAGCCGCCGGACTGCTCGTTCAGACCAAGAGAGCCTTTGACATAATCTGGCATCTTCCCGAGAACGGCCGGCCTTTGCAGGAGACGGCTCTCTCTTACCTGCACTCCTACCTCCTCATCGCCCTTGCCGCCTTTCTGCTGCTGGCAACATCTGTGGCAAACGCCATCCTCCTGCCCCTGGCCTCGCTCATTGAGCAGTACATGCCCGTTCACCTGGGGCTATTGCGTCTGGTCACATTTCTGGTATCATTTCTCTTTGTAGCCATTCTCTTTGCGGCCACCTACAAGACTCTGATAGAAGCAGAGCTCTACTGGAGGGAGGTCATCTTCGGATCGGCTCTGGCGTCGCTTCTCTTTGCCGCCGGAAACCTGTGCATTGAGGCCTATGTGGGGCTGGTGGATGTGGCATCTGCCTACGGAGCCGCCGGATCGCTGGTGGTATTCCTATTCTGGATCTACTACTCCGCCCAGATATTCCTCTTTGGGGCGGAGGTGGTCAAGGTGCAGAAGAGGCAATCCCTGCCAGATGAACGGCTTTCAAAATAGGTATCTATGGGAATAGTCAGCAATCCGGGAGAGGTCTAGCCGCCCTTCTCATCTCCCCTCTTCTCGTAGTCCTCTCTGATGGCTCTCGCCATCTCCCCATCCGCCTCCACGACCAGGGCGCCCATGTAATCACACCTCTTGCAGCGGTAGAGATTGCCGGTATAGCCTCCCGCCTCCAGGTAGAGGTTGCAGCTGCCGCAGACCGGGCAGACCACCTGAGTCTTTTCGGGCTTCATGGCGGGCCTTAAGTGCTCTGCGAAGTTAAGTGCTTTGCCTGAAATTTTTGGGAGGACTGTATTAAAATTTAGAAAAATAAGAAAAGATAATTTAAGCCTTTCCTCCGCCGCACCCAAACTTTTTTAACAACCAGCTCCAAACCACACAGCCTATGAAAGTCCTCCTCTTCGATCCCGTTGCCGGAGCCTCCGGAGACATGATCATGGCATCCCTGCTTGACCTGGGGGCAGACCTCCCAGCCGTCCGCCAGGCTGTAGAGTCGGTGGGCTGCACCCTTGATGTCAGCAGGCAGGAGAGGGGGCACATTGCTGCCACAAGGGCCAACGTCGTCTCAGATCGCCGGTTCCATTCACTGGAGGAGGCAAAAACCATTCTCCAGGGCTCCAGCCTGAGCGAAAAGGCCCGGCAGGATGCCCTGAAGGCACTGGACATACTGGCTGCGGCAGAGGGCCGGGTGCATGGGGCTGCGAAGGAGCAGGTTCATTTTCACGAGGTGGGGGCTCTGGATGCTCTGGCCGACATTGCCGGCTGCTCTGCCGCCCGGCACAGCCTCTCTGTGCAGCGGATTGTCTGCCGGACGGTCTCCGTGGGCGGGGGATATGTGCAGACGGCGCACGGGCTCTTGCCTGTGCCCGGCCCGGCGGCACTGGAGATAATGAGGGCCCACAAAATTCCCTGGCAGGGCGGGCCGGTGGAGCAGGAGCTGCTCACCCCGACGGGCGGAGCCCTGCTGGCGGCGCTGGTGGACGGTTTTGTGCCAATCTTTCCCTCAATCCGGGCGGAGAGGGTGGGCTACGGAGCAGGCAGTAGGGAACTTGAGGTGCCCAATGTGCTGCGGGCGGTGCTGGCAGACCTGCTCCCGGAAGACCCGCTTGCCTCCGCCTCACCTCTCTTTGCAGCCATTGCATCCGCTCCCCCGGACGGCGCACCTGTCAACCATCCGGCAGTTGCCGGCAGCCGGCATCACCACGGCGATCGCGTCGTTCAACTGGAGAGCAATGTCGATGATGTGACCGGTGAGGTGCTGGGATACCTCCTGGAGCGGCTGATGCTGGCCGGGGCGCTGGATGCATCGGTTCTGCCCGCCCTCATGAAGAAGGGTAGAGGGGGCTATGTGATCCGGGTCATCGCACGGCAGGAACAGGCCGAGGCACTGACGGATATACTCATGGAGGAGACAGGCTCGCTTGGGGTGCGGATATTTCCCAGCATCCACCGGCTTATCGCAGAGAGGCAGGAGATCTCCTTGCAGGTGGAGATTGATGGGAGGACATTTGATGCCAGGGCCAAGGCCAGCCGCAGAGGAGAGCGGCTCATCTCACTCAAGCCGGAGTATGAGGACTGCAAGAGAATCGCCGAGCAGACCGGCCTGCCCCTGCGATCCGTTATGAAAAAGGTGGAAGAGGCGGCAGGGCGGGGGGCAGAGATCTGATCCGTGCCATCCCCTTTATAGATATTATTGCTTTTATCTCTGTCCGGCCCAGCAACGCGCCTCTAATGCTGTTTAATTCTTATCACTAACTTATAATACTAATATAGTTAAGATTGTAGTCGATATTATATATACTTTTCGTAAATAATAATAGTAACTACCGGATTTCCGCGACACCTCGCCTACCATATTTCATATCCCTGCGGCTCGCAAGTTTGATTAATCTGCTCACGGGATTGCATAAGCCTATGCAGCTCGACTCATCCATCCGGCTTTTTGGCCGTGCTAAAAGCCTACTCTGTGGAGGCGTTTGCAGCCCCGTGCGCGCCATATCACCTCATCCCTTCTACACCGCCCGGGCCGAGGGGCCGTACCTGTGGGACAGCGACGGCAACCGATACACTGATTACTGCCTGGCCTACGGTCCCATGATCCTGGGCCACCGCCACCCTGCCGTCATGCAGGCGGCCATAGACCAGATGAGCCGGGGCTGGCTGTTCGGAACTCCATCCGAGCTGGAGGTCTCCGCCGCAGAGAGGATCTCCCGCCTCTACCCCAGCATGGAGATGCTGCGCTTCGTCAGCTCCGGAAGCGAAGCCACCATGGCCGCCATTCGCGTGGCACGGGGGGCGACAGGCCGGGACATGATCATCAAGATCGAGGGCGGCTTTCACGGAGCCCACGACAGCGTCCTGGTCAAGGCCGGATCAGGGGCCACAACCCTGGGCATTCCCGACTCCAAGGGCGTTCCCGCAGACACCGCCAAGAACACATTGCAGGTTCCCTACAACGACCTGCCGGCCCTGGAGAGGGTGCTGGAGAGCTTCCCTGACAAAATCGCCTGCATGATCATGGAGCCGGTTCTGGGAAATGTCGGCCCGGTGCTGCCTGAAGAGGGATACCTGCAAAAAGTGCGCCGGCTGACAGAGGAGCACGGCGTGCTGCTCATATTCGACGAGGTAATCACTGGCTTTCGCCTCGCTCTGGGCGGAGCCCAGGAGCTGTTCGGCATCAAGCCGGACCTGACCACTCTGGGCAAGATCATCGGCGGCGGATTTCCTGTGGGGATCTTCGGAGGGCGGCGAGACCTGATGGAGCAGGTTGCCCCAGGCGGGGCGATCTATCAGGCGGGAACCTTCAATGGCAGCCCGGTGCCCCTGGCCTGCGGCATGGCCACCCTGGATGTCATGGAGAGGGAGCACGTTTTAGAGGGGCTCGCCCGCAGCGGGGAGAGGATGCGCCGGGGCCTAATGGATATCGTGCAGGACCGGGGCCTTTCCTACAGCGTCGTGGGCATCGCCTCCATGTTCAAGCTCTTCTTTGGAAGCGAGCCGCATGACTATGAGCAGGCCCTGAAGTGCGATAAGGCGGGATACTTCGCCCTCTTCAGACACATGCTGGAAAAGGGCGTCTTTCTCACCCCCAGCCAGTATGAGACGGACTTCATATCCGCGGCCCACAGCCCGGAGACAATCGATGCCACCCTGGAGGCGTTTTCGTCCTGCCTGAAAGAATGATCATAGGCAGCCGTGGCAGCCCCCTGGCCCTGCGCCAGTCGGAGATAGTGCAGGAGAGGCTGGCCCGGCTGGGTATGGCGACGGTGCTATTGCGGGTCAAGACCAGCGGAGACGTGTTCCTGGACAAGCCGCTTCATCAACTGACCGGCGTGGGCGTATTCGTGGCCGAGATAGACGAGCGCATGCTCAGCGGGGAGATCGACCTGGCGGTGCACAGCATGAAGGACCTGCCCACCAAGAGGCCGGAGGAGTTGACCATCTCCGCCGTGCTCAAGCGCGACTCTCCCTACGACATCCTCCTCGGCCGGCAGGGCGGCGGGCAGGGGCTGGAGGACCTGCCCGAGGGGGCGGTCATCGGCACATCCAGCATGAGGCGCACGGCCCAACTGCGGCGAGAGCGGCCCGACCTGATTGTAAAGAGCCTGCGGGGAAATCTGCAAACCCGCCTGAAGAAGCTTTATCAGGGGGATTACGATGCCATTGTGCTGGCCGAGGCGGGGCTGGAGAGGATGGGGCTGGACCTGGCTTACCGGCGGCTGGACGGGGAGAAATTCGTCCCCTCTGCCAATCAGGGGACCATCATTGTGGTGTCCAAAAAAGGCAGCCAGGCTGAATCATATTCCAGGATGCTGGACGATGAGCCGGCCAGAATGCAGACAATGATCGAGCGCAGGATACTGGAGACGGTGGGGGGCGGCTGCGTGGTGCCCATGGCGGTGCACGCCCTGACCGATGGGGACGGCAGCCGGGCTCGCGTCCTGGCGGAGGTACTCTCCCTGGATGGCAAGAGGTTTGTGCGCCTGGATGAGACGCTCTCCCTGGATGACGAATGTCTGCTCCGGGCGGAGGATTTGGGCAGAAGGCTCATGAATATGGGCGGGAAAGAACTGGTGGAGGAGGCGGTGAGGCAATTTGGCACGCGGTAAGGTTTATCTGGTGGGAGCCGGCCCGGGCGACGCCGAGCTGATGACAGTGAAGGCGAGAAGGCTTATCGAGCAGGCAGATGTCATTCTCTACGACCGGCTACTTGACCCCAGCGTCCTGGAGGGGCTCAGGGCGGAGCTGATAGACGTTGGCAAGAACGCAGGACGGCACAAGCTGCCCCAGGAGGGCATCAACCAACTGCTCATCGAGAAGGCGGAGGCCGGGGCGGTTGTGGTGCGGCTGAAGGGGGGCGACCCCTACCTCTTCGGCAGGGGCGGCGAGGAGGCCCTGGCCTTGCAAGAGAAAGGGATAGCCTTTGAGGTTGTGCCCGGCGTCACATCGGCCATTGCCGCGCCGGAGCTGGCCGGGATTCCCGTGACTCACCGGGGCGTGGCGTCGTCTCTGATAATCGTCACCGGCCACGAGGAGCCGGGAAAGGAGGCGCCCCTGGACTGGAAGGCCATTGCCTCTCAGGGAGGGACACTGGTGGTGCTGATGGGCGTCTCCCGGCTGGCGGCCAATGTGGCGGCGCTGATTGAGGCGGGAAAGCCTGCGGCCACTCCAGCAGCCATGGTGGAGAAAGGAGGCTGGCCGGAGCAGAGGCTGATATCCGGCACACTGGCAGACATCGTGCAGCTCTCCCGAGAGGCATTGGTCGAGTCGCCTGCTATTTTGGTGGTGGGAGAGGTAGTGGCCCTGGCGGAAAAGCTCCGCCAGAGGAAGATTGCCATATTGCGGCCGGCACACCAGCAGGAGGAGTCGGCGGCCCTGGCGGAGAGGTACGGCTTCATCCCGGTCAGGGCTCCGGCCATCACCCTCACCGAAAAGCCCCTGCCCGGCGACCTGCCCGGGAGGCTTGCCAGGGTGGAGTGCGTGGCCTTCACCAGCGCCAACGGTGTCAACATGGCCCTGAAGAATTCTGAAGTGAAGCTGGCGCTGTCTAAAAAGATGATCGTGGCTATCGGCCCCAGGACAGAGCAGGCTTTATCTTCGCAGGGCTACAGGGCGGACGTCCCTGATGAGTACAGCTCGGAGGGTCTCTTGCGAATGCTGAAGGGCAGGTGCAGCAGCATACTCTTCCTGAGGAGCGCTCAGGGAAGCCGCTATCTAACGGAAGGCCTCCGGGCCGCAGGGCTTGCCGTCGACGACATCGCCCTTTACGATGTGGGGCCTTCCGGAGACGCAAGGCTGGACGGCCTGATCGCCAGGGCCAAGAGCGTGGACATATTCGCCTTCACCAGTTCATCTACGGCTCGCTTTCTCATAGAGAGGGCCGCCGCCCTAGGCCGGGAGGAGGAGCTCTTACGAGCCCTGCAAACAGGGATGGTAGCAGCCATCGGAAAGCCCACGGCTGAAGAGCTGGATAGGCTGGGCATAAGAGTGGACGTAATGCCTGACAGGTTCACATTCGAGGCCATGCTGGCCGCCTTGCAGGAAAGAATATCGGCAAAGGTAGACTCAATATGATCATATTCTCCAAAGCGCTGGCCGATCAGGCCACAGTATGGAAGGCCCTGCGGGAGGCGGAAGGCTGCAGCAATCTGCCGCCCGACCTGCTCCGCTTCTCGGCCCAAGCCAGGCCCGTGGTGATGTGGAACCTTACCTCGCACTGCAATCTGGCCTGCCAGCACTGCTATATGGACGCTTCGCAGGAGGCGAAGGCGGAGATGAGCCTGGAGGAGGGAGTTCGCCTGGTGGATGAGCTGGCGGAGCTCAAGATTCCCATACTGATCTTCACGGGAGGCGAGCCGCTCTTAAGCAAAAACTTCTATGCCCTGGCATTCCATGCCCGGGAGGTAGGGCTCTCCACAGTCATATCCACCAACGGAACCCTCATCACACCGGACGTGGCCCGGCTGCTGGCCGAGGCCAAAATCAGGTATGTGGGTGTGAGCCTCGACTCAGCCTCCGCAGAGAGGCATGACGCCTTCCGGGGCGTGACCGGGGCTCACGCTCGAGCCTTGCAGGGGCTCAAGAACGCCCGCGATGCGGGCCTCAAGACGGGCCTGCGCATAACCCTCACCCGGGACAACTGGCAGGATGTGCCTGCTCTGCTCAACCTGACTGTGGAGCAGGGCATTCCCCGCTTCTGCCTATATCACCTGGTTCCCACGGGACGGGGGGCGGGGATAGCCGACAGGGATGTCACGCCGGAGCAGAGGCGCAGCGTCATCCGCCTGCTGGCCGAGGCGGCGGAGGAGCTGAAGGGAAAGGACATCGAGATCCTGACCACCGACTCACCCATGGATGGAGCCTACCTGCTGGAGATACTCAAGGAAAAGGACGATCCCAGGCAGGAGAATGTGCGGCGGCTGCTCAGCAATGCCGGGGGCTGCTCGACCGGGGTGAAGGTGGCCAACATCAATCACCGGGGGGATGTGCACCCCTGTCACTTCATGCCCCAGGTGGTGGTGGGCAACGTGCGGGAGCGTCCCTTCCGGGATATCTGGATCGACCATCCCTCTCCGGAGCTGCTCGCCCTGCGGGATATCAAATCCAGCCTCACTGGAGCCTGCGGGCGGTGCGAGTACCTGGATCTGTGCGGAGGATGCCGGCAGAAGGCATTCTTTTACAATGGAGACCTGAAGGCGGAGGACCCGACCTGCATTGTGGAGAGGCAGGCCCTCTGAGCATTTTTTGGCTCTTGAGCCTTCCTGCTGGGAATTATTTTTTTGGACGGACGGTATTGCCCATTCAGGCCCACCGCAAGTTATAACTAATAATAGTTACAATATTTTCGGGGGAATGTGAAATGACCCACCACGAAGAAAAGAAAGAGAAGAAGCAGGAAAAGGAAGCAAAGGTTGAGCCGATCAAGCCTGGGGACCAGAGAGGCGGCAAGAAGAAGGGACTATTGGACACCTGCCAGTGATGACTTTCATCAATTTTTTGGTCATAACTTCACGCCACCCATATCCTGGAAAATAACCACAGTTCTTTGTGCGTCCTCTGTGAGCTTTGTAGCTAAATTTTAGCACTGTCGTTCATGTTTATTCTCATCTCTGTGGTTTTGTTAGCATCAGTAGGGCTGATTCCCGGCAACTTCATAAGTAACCCATAGAAGCTAGTGAGACACAGAGACAAAAATTAATGATTGCAGGTATGCGCCTATCAGCAAAAGCAAATGCTTCCTGCGCCGCCCGCGCTGCAAATGCCACCAGCACTGCGAAGAGGGCATAGGCCAGGGGCAGCCACAGTGGCATGCCGAAGAGGTCGGGCCGGGCGTAGGACCAGGCCCCTGAGGCCACGGGAAGCGCCTCGCAGACCGGCCCCAGGACGGCACCGGAGGCCAGCAGGACCAGCACAGTTTTCCTCTCTGCTGCCGGGCTGAGATGTACGATTGCCCCGGCAAAGAGCAGTGCCGAGGCGATGATGAGCGGTAGGCTGTGGCTGAGGGCCACGAAGAGGGCAATTTGCAGGGCGATTCCCGCCAGGCAGAGGGGGAGGATGGACTTCTTCCTGGCCAGGACATCCGCCGGGACTACTCCGAGGAGGCTTCTGACGATCAGCCAGAGGGCCGTGGGAAAGCAGGCCCAGATGACGAACAGCCATGGGGGGATGAGGGGCAGGCCGCCGGTCTGGGAGTAGCTCCACAGACCTCCCGCCACACAGGCCATCTCCGTGGACGGGCCGATGAGGGCTCCGGCAGCGGCGAGGGCGCGGCCGGCGGGCCCCAGCCTGGCTGCCAGCGCCAGAGGGGCGGGCAGGAGGATCAGCGCCAGGAGAAGGGGCTTCATCCAGAATGAGAGGATGGCGGAGACGGCGTAGACCACCAGGGCGGCGATGAGCAGCAGGTCGATGAGGGCGGAATTATGCGCAGGGCGGCGGGGGGATTCTGGCATCGAGATGTGATTTCCGGGATCGGATTTAAGTAGATAATGCCAGGCGATAGTCAGGGAAGAGCATACTAATATTTAGATTCATTTCCGTCGATCAATATCTTCTTGATGGCGGCATTTCCGAAACGGTCGAC
>CAYQKI010000072.1:0-10896 GCA_964418105.1 uncultured Methanotrichaceae archaeon
CGCTTTGCCAGCGCTAAGGTTTGCCGTCCAGTTCCGCACCCGGCGTCAACGATGACTTCATAATCCCTTTTTGGGAGCATGTCGAGCACTTTCAGAGTATCAGAATTACTTCCCGGACCCAGCTTCTCCATGTCTCCGAAGAGCAGGTCAATTGGATTGGCTTCATTCATTTTATTATCTCCTTTGTCATGCACTCCCTTTATAGTACACAGCTTTGTCGAGTTGCCGAAGCAGGAAGGACACGAAGTTGAGCATATCTAAACAGTCTTCCTTGGTTATCGGCCAGTGCAGTGCCGGTTCGTGTGCCGTTGGATTCCGCATGGCCCTCATGAGACCTGCTGAAAGGAATTTGATTCCGTCTTGCACGTTTTTATCCGTCTCAGTTTGACAAGCAGTAACTTTCAAGACTCCGTTCTGCCAACCCCACACATCCATCATAAGAGGTTCACCGTCCTTCGAGCTGAGAGCTTTTTCGGCAACCAATTTGTTGTACACTTTACACGCCTCAAAAACCGCGTGAAAGTAGTTGCCCTGGACAAACAGCAATTGACAGTGCCTGATCACTTCACTATGAAAACCTCTTTGGAGAAATTCCTTTTTGTCTTTGTTCTCTTCCCCCAATGGAATGTTTGCCGCTTGGAGGATTGAATGCACCGTGGCGCGGAGGTTATCCTCGCCACTCAACTGGTCGCAAAATAATATCAGGAGCCTATTACGTTCGTCCTCTCCCATTCTCTGTCTTGCCAACGATAGAATCCAATCATGAACCAACTGCGCACGAGATGAAGTAATGGAAATGTTCGGGAAGTTCTCACACCGGAACGGAAAGATAGCACCTGCTATTCGATTAATCTCGTTGATGCTAGTCGCATACTTCAACGCATCCCCGACTTGAACGGCAATCAGTCTATAGTTTGCGGCCATTTCAGAATCCCTCCTCTCCCTACCTCCCCCGATATTCTTCAGACATAGCGACTGGCATAACCGGCGGCGTTGTCACAAATGTTACCCAGTTGCAGCAAAGGCATCATGAAATGCCACAGTGCCGCTGGTTTTGCTCTCTCCAAAGGGCAACACAAGAACGTTCTCTTGCGGAACGCCCTCAATAACCAGGTCGGGAGGACTTCTGAATCCCAACTGTTCGTAGTAGCCGGGATCTCCCACGAGCACGCAGCCCTTTGCACCCAATAGCTTCAGTGAGGACAGGCCCTCACGGATCAGGGATTTTCCAATGCCCTGCCTCTGCAACTCCGGCAAGACAGAGATGGGGCCGAGACCATACCAACCGGGGCTGCCCTCGGAGACAGTCACCGGCGAGAAAGCTATGTGGCCCACCACCTTTTCTCCGGCAACTGCCACCAACGAGATTGTAAGAGCGTTCGCATCTCGCAGTGCGTCAATGATGAAATGTTCCGTATGGCTACTGATTGCAAGAGTCTCAAAAGCCGCTTTGGTGATCTCCGATATCGCTTTGATGTCCGACTTAATCTCATTGCGGATAACGATGTCCATGTCCTGCTCACTGTCCTCGTGCTTTATCTATTGACGGCTAGCGCCACGCATGCTGACAATAAAGACATTGTGGCTTGTGAACACAGAGCATCTCACAGCATTTTGGGCATCTCCACCTTTCTTTTTAGGCTCTAATGAAATGCCTTGATGTCATCATAAGATCCGGCTGGAGCTATTGTGAACTTCTTACTTAAGCCCAACGACCAAAATCGGCTGCCTGGAGTTTCGGGCCTTGCGCTGGATTGGAACGAATCCAGAAATCCTTATATATGAATACATAGATGTATAGTTGTGCTGAGTCAAAAAATCACCATGGTAGGCTGATTGATGCTGGATAAAGAACTGCCAATGATCCGCCGCAAAAAGCTGCTCACCACCTTGTCGATGGGAGAGAGTGAATCCTGCCGGGATAGCAGCCCTTGCTGTGAAACAGAAAATACTCTGGCCAGGCTTTATGGAGATAGAAGTATAGCTAAAGAGCGATGTTTCCATGTATGCTCTCAAGCAAAAAAGATTGAAGAAGACGAATTAACTGATGAGATAAAGGTCTTTAAGGCTGCGGCGGACGCGACCCGCCTTAAGATTCTCAAACTTCTGACCGGAGGAGAGCTTTGTGCTTGTGAGATAATGCTGGCTTTGAATAGACCGCAGTCCTCCATATCCCACAATCTATCCTTGCTTGAGGACGCTGGCCTCGTAAAAGAGAGAAAAGAGGGAAAATGGTGCCGCTACAGGATCTCGGATGAGACGGTCACAGATATGATCAGCTTGGCAGGGCGGCTGAAGCGAAAATGATGTTCTGATGTTTTGACTCCCGATGGGGTGGAAGAAATGGTTGGAGGACAGGCCGATGTTAAGCTCGTGAGCAATGCCATGGCCAACGCTACGAGAAGAAAGATCATGGCCGTGCTGGTAGAGAAGGAGAGAACTAAAGCTGAGGTCGAGCAGGCGGCGGGAGGAAGCATGCTCGACTACCACCTGCAGATGCTGGAGCAGGCAGGGCTGGCAGCCATGAAGGAGGGCAAGATCGCAGTCACTGATTTTGGTAGGAACTTCATGGAGAGCAAGGCGGAAAAAAAGCCCGCTGAGACAAAATCAGACCTCTCCGGGACGAAGCCCATCGAAGTCGCGGAGCTGCGCCAGCTTTTGCCCTGCATCGCCGACAGCAGCAAATTCAGGATCATCGCCCGATTCGAGCCGCCACTGGGCGGAGCGCTCAAGCTACTCGAGCCCCTCTTTCCCAGGGCCAGGTACTCGGATAAGATTGGGGCACTGATCATACAGAAGGGCAATATTCTCATCACCCTCTATGCCTCCAGCAATGTGACCATGACCATGATCGGAAGCGAACAGGAGGCTCGCTCCACTTTGGATGATCTCAAAAAGACCATCAACGAGGCCATTGTCAGGGGCGTGACCCCTGCGGTCAGAGAAAAGGTCAAGGTGGACCACGCCGAGATCTACAAATATCTGCCCAGGACAGACTGCGGGATCTGCGGAGAGCAGAGCTGCTATTCCTTTGCCATAAAGCTGGTGGGCAGGGAGGCGTCGCTGGATAAATGCACTCCGTTGCTTGAGCCCAGGTATGCCACCAATATGGAGCATATCAGAACTCTCCTGGAATACCTCTGAGAGCCTGACGCCAATGAAGACCATAACCATCATCCTCACCGACGGGCCTTATATCTCCGAGTACGCGGAGATGGCCTGCAAAATAGCATCAGAGGCCCTCAAGATCTCTCATGTGAACATCTTCCTCTACCTGGATGCGGTCCACATGGCCCGGCGTGGTCAGAAGCCTTCTCTCTTTGCAGAAGCAGGCAGGCTGCTTTCCGATCTGGCGGAGAGGGGGGCCAGGGTCAGGGCCTGCGCCAGATGCGCTGCCGCCCGGGGCTACCAGCCGGATAGAGAGGGCATCTGCCCCGATTACTGCCGGGGGATAAGGATCACCAGCCTCTACGATCTGGCCCGCATGATAGAGGAGAGCGACAGGGTGATCTCTTTATCAGGATAATTGATATGAGAAGATGAAATCTGTCTTTTACCTGCTGGACTGCGCCCCCTACGGAAGCGAGAAGGCCTACGGCCTGCTCAATGCCGCCGCGGTGAGCATCAATATGGATGTGGCCCTGGGCCTGTATGCCGATGGCGTCTACCTCGCCCTGGCCGGCCAGGACAGCCGGCTTCTGGATATGCCCTGCCTCTCCGATCTGATTTATGCTTATCCTGAGGTCAGGATTCTGGCTCACGAGCCGTCACTGGCGGAGAGGGGCCTCATGACCAGGTCTCTGATTGAGCGGGTGGAGCTGGTCGATGAGGAGGAGTTCATAGATCGGCTCCGGTCAGCGGATTGTCTTATAGCATTATAGACGGAGGTGGTGGAGATAGATGGTGCAGATCGCATGAATCAAAGAGATGTCTTTATTTTGAGCAAGCCGCCACACAGCAGACGCGCCAAGCTGTGCCTGCTAATGCTGCAGCATTCGGAAAAAGCCATCCTCTACCTGGCTGGAGACGGGGTTTACAATTTGATTGATGTCGCCCCCCTGAAGGCGCTGCCCAGGGTATCCGTCCTGGCCTGCCAGGAGGACATGCTGGCCCGGGGTCTGGAGGCACCGGAAGGAGAAAGAGTGGCGGTCACAGCCGCGAGCGAGGATTTCTACAGGATGCTGGCTGAGGATATCATTTCTGAGGGCAGCAGGATCTATTCCCTGTGATCCTCGACGATAAACTTTACATATTTTGCCAGTGCATCTGCCACTGGTGGGGTTCATTAGAAAAATAATAGTCATCTTTGTAGCCGCTCTGCTGGTCAGCACCATCCCCTGCCCGGCTTCGGTCAGGGATGTCACAGTCTCAGGATCATCAACTGTGATGCCCCTGGCCGAGGCCGCGGCTGAGGAGTTCAACCAAAAGCAGAGCGATTATGTCGTATATGTGTCCGCTGGGGGCACTGGAGCTGGCATTTTGGGCATTGCTGAGCGCAAATACGATATAGCCATGGCCTCCCGGCAGGTCACAGATGAGGAGGTTGACCGATTTGGCGACTCCTTCCGGGAGTTTGCCGTGGGATTGGACGGCATCAGCATCGCCCTGAGCCGGACAGTCTATGAGGCTGGGGTTGCCGGTTTGAGCCGCGATCAGATCCGCGATATCTATTCCGGAAATATCACCAACTGGAAGGAGGTGGGCGGTCCGGACAGGGACATCTATGTGATAGCCCGGGAGGACGGCTCCGGGACCCGCGACAGCTTCAATGAGGAGATCATGGGCAGCCGTAACGCAGAGACTGACGGCGTGGATACCGTGGCTATGAGCGGGGCTGAGGTCAAGACCGCCATCAATGCCAGCGATAGAGCCATCGGCTACCTGGGATTTAACTATCTGGGTGGAGGCGTCAGCGGCATAGCCTACAACGGAGAGATGCCGACATACGATAACATCAAGCTCGACCTTTATGGCCTGCACAGGCATCTGTACTTCTATACATACGGGGCCCCCTCCGCCGGAGCTGAGGCGTTCATAGACTTTGTGCTGGGTGAGGAGGGTCAGAGCATTGCCACAGAGCAGGGATTTGTGCCCATCGCAAGCATTTATTCGCCCCCGTCAAACGGCACGGGCCGCGGCGGCATTAACCTTACATAATAGTATGCCTCTCATGGCTATGATGAGTGCTAAAAGCGAACTACTGATATTGCTGCTGGTTATATTCCTGGCTGCCGCAGGCGGTCAGGGCAGGGAGATTAAGGTATCTCTATCCGGCTCGACCAATGTCATGCCCCTGGCAGAGCTGGCAGCGGAAGAGTACAATATGCTGCAGGACAATTACACCGTCACTGTCACATCAGGAGGCACAGGCGTGGGCATCACTGATGTGGCAGAGGGCCGGTCCGATATCGCCATGGCCTCGCGAGAGCTGAAGCTGGAAGAGAAGCAGAGGTATGAGACGCCTACCACCCGTTTCATGGTCTATCCCGTGGGATATGATGCCATTTGCCTGGTGGTCAGCTCAGATGTATATGACGGCGGCGTGACCACTCTCACCCACGACCAGTTAAAGGAGATCTATGCCGGAGACATAACCAACTGGGCGGATGTCGGCGGCCCGGATGCTGAGATCTTCGTCATAGGCAGAAAGCCGGGGTCTGGAACCAGGGATACCTTCCAGGAGGCCATCATGGGCAGCAAAGAGGCCGAGTCGCCCGGTGTAATAATCGAGTCTGCGGACAGCTCCGAGGTCAAGATGGCGGTTATGAGGAGCGACACTGCCATCGGCTATATGGGATACAGCTATGTCATGCGGGGAGACACAAAGGTGCTCTCTTTGGATGGAGTTTATCCGAGCATCGAAAATATAAAAAATGAAACATATCCCATTGCCCGCAAGCTCTACTTTGTGACATTGGGACAGCCTTCCACCGGGGCTCAGGCATTCATAGACTATGTGCTGAGCGCAGATGGCCAGCAGATCGCCACAGAGAATGGATTCATACCGATATGAAGCGAAATCGAGACCAAAATTTTTTATCGCTATGCCTTTTTAATCATGCCCTCCAGTTCGGAAAGAACCTTTTTATGCGCTTCGTCTGAAACGCTCTTCTTTATCTCGAACTCGTTTGGCGTGAGCTGCCTGACCTTTCCTTCCGGAAGGGTCTTTGCGACCTTATCGAACACATCCATCACGATACGAATATTCGCTTCAGGCAGCTTCGCCTCTCTAGCGTGATTGATCATACTGGCCAGGCGTATTCCAGATACGTCTCCGGCCCATTCTCTGATAAGATTGACGCAGGCGGTCTCTCCGCAGTTCACAATGGCAATCGTTTCCTTTGCAGTGCCACAGCATCCTGGAGTCCAGGCAGCGTCGACGATGTAGCATCCGGGAGGTACATCCAGCTCTGCATGCCCCATCTTTAGCGGCGCCTGATAGATGAGGTTGCGATTCCTGGCGCAGCAGGGCTTAGCCCAGGCAAAGCCATTCATATCTGAGACGGTACAGTCGTCCGGCTCTCTAATCCAGACATTAATTTTTCCCATTCCCATATTCATCACTCTCCTCTGCACTCTGTCCTATTCCCCCAATGCTGCTTCCCAAAAAAAGTTCAAATCAATAATGAGGTTATGATTCTATTTAAATTTAACTATAAAATTTGTCTTAAAAAGAATATTAATTAGAATATTCTCAGATGTCAATTACCCATAGAAAACAGGAAAAGCCAAAAAGAGAGAATCCAAGGGATTTACGCCTCAGCCTCTCCCATCAGCCTGTCCACCAGCCACCCCGGCTCGAACTTGACCAGGTCGGGGTAGGTCTGGCCCACGCCCAGGAAGAGCACAGGCTTTCCGGTTATGTAGGCTATGGATATCGCCGAGCCGCCTTTAGCATCGGCATCAGTCTTGGTGAGGATGGATCCGCCGATGGGAACCGACTCATTGAAGAGGCGAGCCCTCTCCACGGCATCGTTGCCAGCTATGGCCTCGTCCACGAATATGAGCAGGTCGGGCTTTGTCACCCGCACGATCTTTCTCATCTGATCCATGAGATTGATATTGGTGTGCAGTCTGCCTGCCGTGTCCGCCAGGACCACGTCCTTGTTGTGGGCGCGGGCGTACTCAATGGCATCGAAGATCACTGCGGCCGGGTCTCCGCCGGTCTTGTGCTTGACCACTTTCAGCCCCAGGGCATTTCCGTGAACTTCCAGTTGCTCAATGGCTCCGGCCCGGAAGGTGTCGCCGGCAGCCAGCACCACTGAATAGTCCTGGTTCATGAGATACCTGGCCACCTTGGCGATACTGGTGGTCTTTCCCGTGCCGTTAACGCCCACGAACAGGATCTTAACCGGCTTTTCCTTGCCCTTGATGTATTCGTCAAAGTCCAGGTGGTTTTTGGAGAGCAGATTTATGAGGGCATTTCTCAGGGACTGCTCGGCTATGGCCCCCGTGTCCGCTCCGATCTTCTTCTTTCTGCCCACCAGGTCTCCTTTGACCTCTTTTACTATCTCTTCTGCTACCGGCAGGGCCACGTCGCTCTCCAGGAGAGCCATCTCTAAAGCCCACATGGGCTCCTCCAGATCCTTCTCCTCCAAGATGACCTCACGCTCGAAGACCAGGCTCTTGGCCTTCTCAAAGAAGGAGAAGCGGCCCCTGGGCTTGCTGTTATTCGATGAAACTGAGCTGTTGGTTGCAGAGCTATCCTTGCTTGTCGCCGCTACGCTTGAACCGGCACCTTTCTCCAGGCCGTTGCTCTCTGCCGGGCCGGACCTGCCTTCAGGAAGGCCTATTTGGGCTGCACCGGCCATGCAGGCCTGGCCATTCTCTGCGGCCTTCTCATCATTCCTTCCCGCCAGCTTTTCGGCGATTGAGACCTTTTCCGCGATCTTGCTGGAGAGAGCCTCCTTGAATCCGGAGAGCTTCTCTTTGAAGCGGTTAAACAACTCCTTCGCTCCCTGCGCCGCCCTGGTGCTGGTGCTCGTGCTGCCCGGCACCCTCTTCATACTGCTGCATTACGGCCTGGATCTTCTGCATCTCCTGGTCGATCCTGGCCAGGACCTCGTTGAGCTTCCGTGATCCTTCCTGGACCTCGGCTTTTCTCACCTTCAGAATCTCCCTGGCCTCGGCCGGCGTCTTCTCGATGCTGACGCCAGCGCCCACATTCAAGACTACCTTCTCCTTAGAGGCGAGGGTGGCATGGATGAAAGATCCAGAACCGATGGGGACCAGCATCTCCTGGCCGGCCTCTGCACTGTCCAGGGCCTCTACGGCAATTGATGCCCTCTCCAGGCCCTCCGCCGCCATCTGCGTCAGGCTGAGCTGGCGCATGATGCCGTCCGCCTGGGCCTGATACTGCTGATATGCGGCCAGGAGCCTTCTGACCTCCTCCTCGCCTCCAGGAGAGCTACTCAACCGCCTTCACCTCGTCTATCTTGATGAGGTCTCTCTTCAGGCCGTGTTCGCTTCCCATGAGGGAGTAGACCTTGTTGACGGCATTCTTCTCGCTCTCGCTCTCAACAACCTTGCTGAAAGGAAGCCAGGTCTTGCCGACGATCCCTCCCTTGTACTTTCCTCTGATCTCGAAATTGCTCACTGTTCCACCCACTTTTGCTAAAATGATAAATGATAATCCCAAATCATACCAGGAAGCCCAGTGCATCCTCGATGCGCCCCAGCTCCGGGCCGGAGGTCTCCTCCCCCGCCACGTAGCCCAGGCTGTTGGCCAGCACTCCTGAACCCACCAGAGGCGAACCCAGGTTCACAGTGCCCACATCCACGGGCAGCTCGAAGAGCTTCTCCAGGATTGCTATCTCCTCAGGCGAGGCGCGCGGATGCACCAGCAGCCCTTTGTTGGTGGCTACTGCCGCCATGCCCACCGTCTTCAGGCCGCCGATGGTGCCCTTGACAGCTTTCACGCCCAGGGCCTTCTCAATGGCCTCGCAGGCTTTCCCGGACAGGCCGGGATGGACCAGAGCGGCGCTGTCGTTGGCCAGGATCACATTGCCTGCGGCATTGATGCGAGAAGGCAGCCGGGCGGCTTTTCCGTGCTCGCGGAGGAGCTTCAGCTCCCCGTCTCCGGCGTGGTGGGTCATCACAAAGCCATTGCTATTGGCGGCAATCAGCGATCCCACCACAGATGAGCCGGCGGCCAGCATGGGCACAGCCTCGACCTTCAGAGCCCCCTGGAGGGCCAGCCTCTCCGCCTCGGCCGTCTCCTGAGGTAGCAGCACCACCTTCTCAGTGCATCTGGCAAAGACGCCGAGCAGGCTGCTTCCTGCAATCTTCAGACGTTTATCTGTCACCAGCGAACTCCGCCTCGACATTGCCGTCCTCGAACTTGACGGCACGTACCCTGACCCGCAGGGGAGGCTTCATATCGCCCCGTGCCCAGACGACCTCGCTCAGGCCGGGATCGATCTTCACATTCTTCTCATCGGTCTTCATATGCCGGGCCAGGTAGCTCCTGACCACAGTCATGGCCCTGTCGGACCTTCGATAAATGGGAGCGCTCTTGACCATCCCCAGGGGGATGGTGTAGATTTTTTCCGTTTCTGCCATTCTCAAGCCTCTAAGGTGCTTCTTCTCCAGTGCCTTCTCTTGGGATGGGTGACCACGCCGCGCAGGGTCTTGACAATGACCCATGCCGGAACTCTACGATTCTGATTGAATGCCTTGGCAAGCCTGATCTTCTTGCCCTTTAATTTCTTGGACAAATCTCTTCCTCCGAATAACTATGCTGTGCGTATGATTGGAGGGGAAGATGCCTTCTACCCGGCTCCGACCGTGCCTCTCTTGCAGCGCATATCTCAGGCCCACCTCGAAGTCCGAGGCGGGATGCTTCTCGGAGGATACCTCCTCGAAGTCCAAATAGCGCCGGGCCATGGCCTTGATGGCCTTATGGCCGAGGCCCGCCAGAGGCCTGATGTACTGTATGTGTAACCGGTCTTCCAGGCTGCGGATGGCGCTCCAATCCATCTTCGGTGCGCGATCATCCCGCCTCGTCCCGTCCGCCACAAACTCGCACTCTTTGCCTACAGTCTCCACAGCAATACTATGAACATAGTCGAGAGCATCATTGGGATAGCCCGTTGAAATCATGATCTCCAGGGCGCGTTCGCGCACGGCCTCTTGGAAGACCACAGTTCTATGGGGGTGGCCCAGCTCCAGGGCGGCATCTGCCGCTTTCATCCAGGAATCATCATGGCCGAAGCTGAAGGTGACAAGCTCGATCTCATCGAAGAACGGTTCGAGAAGAAGAGCCGCCAGACTGCTGTCCTTTCCGCCGGAGAACAGGACTGTCGCCTTCATGAAGCTGCCTGGTTTTTATCTCCTGGTTATGGTGATGTCTCTTTTCTTGGGCTGGGCCTGCCTGAGGATCCCCTTGAGCTGTTCGTCGGTGATCGCGCCCCTCAGCCTGCCGCTCTGCGCAAGCATGATGAGCTGGGCCTCGATCTGGGCGACGAACTCCGATCTGGTCATGCGGAGGGCGTTGAGCCTCTCCCTGGCCTCGGGTGTGAGGATGGTCCTCATCAAGGCGGCCTTTTTGGCTTCCAGCTCCTGCTGGGCCTGCTCCTGCTGAGCAGCGGCCATCTGGGTATCCATTTGCTGCTTTTGGATCTGCTCCATCCTCTTTCGTCTTAAATCAGCAAGCTCATCATCAGCCATACTTATCTCCTCGCTTCCTTCAAGCTGCCGGCTCGGCGGCAGGCGCTGCGGCTGGTGCCGCAGGTGCGGCCTCGACCTGCATCTTGCTTCTTATTCTGTGGGCTACGCCGTCGAGGTATGCCTGACCCTCCGGGGTCACCTGGCGTCCCTTCTTGAACTTCTTAACGTAGCCTGCCTTCTCCAGTTGCTGCAGGGACTCGCGAACCACTGAGCCGCTGCCTTTGCAGA
>CAYQKI010000073.1:0-10782 GCA_964418105.1 uncultured Methanotrichaceae archaeon
ATTCTCAAAAGGATAAAAAGGGCAAGACCGGGCAAAACCTTATTTACTCTACCCGCTAAACCCAACCGCGGTGATTTGATGACGGATTTGATGCCGCATAAACACTGTCTGGTCTGCGGCAATGCCGTGCGGCCGGATGAGAACTTCTGCGATGAGCTATGCGAATCGAAGTTCAAATCGGCACAGAGGAAACAGCAGCTCCTCTTTTTGGCATTCCTGGTGATAATGGGGCTGGTCCTGTTTCTGCCGTCAATTATAAAGATGAGTGGATGAAAGATGAGCGGCACCTCTGCAGTATTTATTGCGGCGACAATCGTCTTATTCACCGCCGTCGCGACGGGGGAAGCATTGAACACCAGTGACGGTTACCTGGATATCAAGAACGTAACCATGCGACTTGACGGCGGAAATGCCACATTTGAGCTGAACTACACACTGGATCCGTTTACCAGGCTTTATGTTCTGGCGCTGGGGTGCAGATACCTCGAGCCGGAGCTGAAGAGCTTCCTGGGAGGCTACAGCCGGATAAAGCTGGTGAAGGCGGATACTGAAGGCGCATCCCTCATTGTGGAGGGGGCCGGCAAATACAACAGCGGCTACTTCCTCTTCGATTCCACACCCTTCGGAACCCGCGACAATCCCCGCAAGGATGGTATAGATAGATTTTCAGTGATATATCCGGAAGGGCGGACGAAGACCTTCTACAATGTAACCTCAACCCAGAGCGTCTATTCCCAGGCAGGGGCGGTCCAGAGTCACCGAGCCGCAGCAGCCAAATCGACCCGACCGGAAAAACGGGCCTCAGGGATAGAGCCAGAGCTATAAGCGGTTAAGCGATCACAGCATCTCTTGCGCCTTTTATGCAATCATTCCTATTCAAATCATCGGCTTGAAGTAAGCAGGCAGTACCACCATGGCATAAATCACCAGCCCGACAACTCCCGCTTCGATGACATAGAGCCCTATGTTAAAAGGGTCCATCTTACTCTCATCCATGAGGCGATCACCATACCGGCTTTGCATCTCTTAATATAAGTATAATTCTTTGTAATTATGTTTTTGGGGGAGAAGGAAATGGAAAGAAAAAGAATTAAATGGTTAAGTAAGGGTACTTGCCGGACCTAGAGAGGGGCCATCCTGGGCAGGATATTGGGATTGATGCCTTTTGCAAGCTTGGTTACATCCTTGAACCTGCTGGCTGCGGTCTCAGTGCCTGCGCTCTCCTGGATAGCATTCTGTTCATCTCCAGTTGCTGTCGCATTCACAGAGCCATTCTGAGCGGCATTTTCATCCTCAGCCGATCCCTCCGCCAGAGGTGATATCGCAGCGGGGGTGTATCCTGATGTGTCCGGGCTGATCATTATGGCTGAAAAAACTCCACGGCTGGCCTTTCCGCTGCTCTCCGCACGGACGAAGGTGCCATTCATGGCCTCATCCTGCACCTCTGCCCTGATGGATGTGGATGTTACGGCATCCCCCTCCAGAGCGGCCAGGCAGAGGAAGGCTTCGCGAGACGCTGACGCCCCTGACGATTGCGCCAGAGAATATGTTGAACCTGAGATCGCACCGTTCCAGGGATATTCACCCTCATATTTAGCCAGTCCAAAGAGGGCGTCTCCCGACTGGCTGATGGCTATGACGATCTCGCTCTCGCCCAAATTCGCTTTCCAGATCCCCTGCAAAGAATTATTCGCTGCAATTGCCGCACCATCTGCGGCCGAAGCCTCCTGTGCCGACACAGGCTGCATTGATGACAGCATCGCTACAAGAAGTAAAGCCGTCAGGCCCATACCTTTGATCATATAAACCCCATGCCTCCAGCCAGAGGAGAAGACCGGCCTGTATTAATATAATTCGCTATACTGCTTAAAGCGGCTCAAAGCCAAAAGATTAAGTTTGGCCGCTCTCCCGCGGCTCCAAACTCGCAGAAATCTTAAATACGAATGCAGCCAACAAAGACATAATGGATGCATTGCTGGCCCAGGTCGGCGTCGATGCCGGCACTCTGATGAGCAATATGTGGTTCATTATTTTTATCCTGCTCTTTCTCGTGCCTATGATGCAGAGGTACTACCTGCAGATGGCCAGAAAGGCCGTCTTAGGAAAGCTGGGCAAGAGGAGGGGCACTCAGGTCATAACCCTCATCCACCGCCAGGAGACCATAAGCTTTCTCGGAATTCCGCTGGCCCGCTATATCGACATCGATGACAGCGAGCGTGTCCTGCGGGCCATACGCGCCGCCCAGAAGGATGTGCCCATTGACATCATACTGCACACGCCGGGCGGCCTGGCCCTGGCGGCGACGCAGATCGCCATGGCCCTCAAGGCCCACCCGGCAATGAAGACTGTCATCGTGCCCCACTATGCCATGAGCGGCGGGACTCTCATCGCCTTTGCCGCGGACAGGATCATCATGGACCCCCATGCCGCCCTGGGGCCGGTGGACCCGCAACTGGGAGACGCCCAGGCAAGCTACCCGGCCACATCGCTCCTGGAGGTGGTAGGCAAGAAGAAGGTCGATGAGATCGACGACAAGACACTCATCTATGCCGAAGAGGCGAGGAAGGCCATGCAGCAGATGAGAAGCCTCCTTGCAAGGATCCTGGAGGGCAAGTGCGACGGCGACAGGCGGGACACCATCGCAGAGGAGTTCGTATCCGGAAAGTACACCCACGACCACCCCTTCATGGCGGAGGAGGCGCGGGGCCTGCTGGGCGAGTGCGTGCAGACGGACGTTCCCGCCGAGGTCTATGATCTGATGGACCTGTACCGCATGGAAACGGGGCGCAGCCGGCCGGGCGTGGAGTATGTGCCGCTGATGAAGCATTGAAGGAATCGACCGGGGCTTTTTGGCAATCCTGAAGGGCTGCCCAAAGGATCTACCTGAAAGGCCTATCCCTTAAGCTACTTTTTCACCCTGAAGTCAATCACCACATTATGCCGCCGCGGCGCATAGCTTCTCACTATCTCCCGGCGCAGAACCTCGACCGTCGCCCCCAACTGTGCGGCTGCCTTCTCTATCAGCGCCTCATCCCTGTAAAGCTGCGCCTCCGGGGCGATGCAATAGTAGTGCACCACGCCGCCCGGCTTCGCCGCCCGAATGGCAGGGATGAGGAAGGCAGAGGCGCTATGGGGCAGGTTCATGATGACATGGTCGGCCTGGCCCAGGTATCGCAGTGCCAGCTCTGCCGCATCACCCTCCAGTATCTCGATGTCCTTGATCCTGTTGAGCTGGGAGTTCTCACGGAGGTATTTCACAGCCACGGGATTCTTGTCCACGGCGATGACGTGAGCGCCCCTTTTGGCCAGGAGCAGGGCAAAGGGACCGACGCCGGCGAACATGTCCAGTACCACCTGGCCGGGCAAGACCTGTTCTGCCACACGAAGCCTCTCTGTGCCCAGCCGGCCGGTGAAGTAAGCCCCTTGCAGGTCCACCCGGTAGGACAGGCCATGCTCCCTGTGCACTGTGACGCACCTCTGCTCTCCAGTTACGTGACGGAAGCGTCTGGTTCGGAATTCTCCTTCCACGTCCGACAAGGCAGAGACGACGGTCTTAAGGCTCCGGTTGCAGGCCATGAGGGCCGATGCCACCCTCTCCGCCTCAGCCTCATCCACAACCTCGATCATGGCGATGTCCCCCACCACATCGAAGCTGGGGCGGTAGCCCAGCATCTCCTCCGGTGTGGGGATGTGCTTTTCCGCAGGAAAATCGATCTGCAAAGGCTCGAAGTCGGCCAGGCTCTTCAGGCGCGCCGCAAAAGAGGCGTCCAACTGCAGAACGGGCAGGTAAACGTACGAACAGTCGGACCGGATTTTTCGGCTCTTGTCGAATGCACCCGCCTCCACCAGCGCTCTCCTCACCAGCTCGCCGTTCTTCCTGTCAACCTTTAAACCCGGAGATGGCTCAGACATCCTGAGGCAGTCTTATGCAATCCATTAATATGCCTATGCTTTTACGCTTCATCACCCATAGAGTGGCATAGATTTATCTCCAATCAAATCCGGCATAAAACCATCATGCTAAAGAGCAGAGATGAGGGAAAGCCAATATCTGCCTCAGAGATCTCTCAATATGTCTACTGCCCCGTCTCCTGGTACCTGAAGAGGTCGGGAGTGCAGCCGCAGTCGCCCGGGCTGCAGCGGGGCATCGCCGAGCACAGGAAAGCGGGCCACAGGCTGGCTCACCTGGAGAAGCGGGAGCGGGCTGCAGGAGCCTTCCGGTGGCTTTGCGCCCTGGCCTTCATCCTGGCGCTTCTTCTCGCTGGCTGGTTTTTATGGAGGCGTTTTTGACTGTCCTCCTCGCGGTCGCGCTTTTGCTGGCCGCCGCCCTGGCATTTCGGTTTCTCTCCAAAAGAGAGCAGGCCTCGGCCAGCCGTCTGCGCCAGGCCTACGGCATTCCTGCCGGCCAGGTGATCTACTCCGATCTGGACCGTCCGGCCCAGGCACTCCACTCCAGGAGGCTCGGCATCAGCGGCAAGCCGGACTACATCGTCAAAGGAGGAGGCAAGAGCCTGATTCCTGTGGAGATCAAAAGCGGGCGCGCGAGCAAGCCCCACAAAAATCACATCATGCAACTGGCGGCCTACTGCCACCTGGTAGAGGAGAACTACAACCATCCGGTGCCCTGCGGCATAATCGTGTACTCAGATGGGCGGCAGCATGTGATCAACTTCGACTCCGCCCTGCGCTCAGAGCTGCAGGCTACTGTAGCGGAGATGAGAGGGGCCCTGCTGCACGGCTGCCCGGACCGGGGGCACAGCCGGGGACAGAAATGCCGGGGCTGCTCCTACCAGAATAACTGCCCGCAGGCTCTATGAAATCTGAGGCGGAATGATTTTAATTCGAAAAATACATGGGAACCTCTATGATGCGGCATTTCGCCCGGGTCTATTGCACACTGATGCTCTCCGCCCTCCTTCTGTCTTTGAACCTACTCCCTGCTCCGGCACTGCCCGATGAAGCCGCGGGGCGGGTGGTGAGCGTCATCAGCGGCGATGCCCTGGGAATTGAGATGCTCATCGGAGATAACAGGACGGCAGCCATAGACAGCATCAAGCTCGCCGACATTGAAGCGCCCTCCACTGTGACCCAGGAGGGAAAAGCGGCAAAAGAGCACGCCTACAGCCTTCTCATGAACAGGACGGTATACCTGGACATCGACGACAACACCACCACTGGCCGCAACGAATGGAGCCAACTGATCTGCGTCATCTACCTCATGGACGGCGACCTCCGCCCGGTCTGGCCGCCGGTCAACTGCCTCCTGGTGGACGCGGCCCAGGCGCGCGTCAGCAACGACACCAGCAACGAATTCGATCCAGCCACCTGGTGGCAGGACCCGCCGTCTCTCCCGGCGGGAGTGGCTCGCAAAAAGCTTCTGGCCATGCAGCAGGAGCAGAAACAAGCTTCGCAGGCGGCCCTGACAGTGGCCGGGCAGGCTGCACCTTCCGGGCTTTCCATGGGCGAGGCTCAGAAGAGCAGCATACTGGACACTAGCACATCAGGACGGATCAGCATCGGATACAGGAAATAAGTACAGCAGTGCAGCAAGTACCTTATAGGATATACTTGCAACTATCTTCGATGATCGACCTTTTTCCAGGAGAGGGGCAGGCAGATAGGCTGATCCCGGCCATTGCCCAGGATGTAAAGACCAGAGAGGTGCTCATGCTGGCTTACATGAATGCCGAGGCTCTGGAAAAGACCATAGAGACGGGAAGGGCTCACTACTGGTCCCGCTCCAGAAAGAAGCTCTGGCTCAAAGGCGAGTCCTCAGGCCACGTTCAGATGGTCAGGGAGATCCGAATCGACTGCGACCAGGATGCAGTACTTCTGCTCATCGATCAGGAGGGCGGAGCCTGCCACACAGGCTACAGATCATGTTTCTATAGAAATATAGAGGGCGATGTAGTGGGAGAGAAGGTCTTCGAGCCCGAAGACGTCTACTGATGAGACCATCATACCCCCTCTACAGCAGCCCCCTGCTCAGGGCATCAGCGAAAGTGGTGGAGGGGAGGGTCAGAATCGATGCCACCGGCCTGCTGGCCCGTCTGCCCCTCCTGCGCTCCGCTCTGCAGATGTTCGACGGGCAGATACCTGCCTATTTCGACTCCGAGAAGCTGTGCCTCTCCACCTGGACACCCCCTGTGCCCGGCCGGGCTTTTTCCAGGCTGGCGAATAGCCGCCTCCAGGGGCTCTTAGGCCGGCGCACCCCCGATCAGGTCACCATCTCCATCACCGAAGAGTGCCCCAACCGATGCTCCCACTGCGCCCTTCCCAACTCCGGAAACAGGCTCCGCCTCACCCCGGAGACAGTCAAAGAGATCATCGCCCAGGTCCTGAGCATGGGAACCACCCTGGTCATATTCGACGGCGGCGAGCCGGCACTCTACCCAGAGCTGCCGGATCTGGTGGCCTGTGTGGACAGCCGGGCCATATCCACCCTCTTCACATCGGGCGCGGGCTTTACCGCCAGACTCGCCCGGCAACTCAAGGAGGCGGGGCTCTACGCCGTGAATGTCAGCCTGGACAGCCCTCTGGCCGATGAGCATGATGCCATGCGCGGCAGAGAGGGTGTCTTTGAGGAGGCTATGGCTGCGGCCCGCCATGCCCGGCAGGCCGGCCTTCTGGTGGACTTTTATGTGGTCCTGCGCCGGGAGAATATGGTTCACCTGAAGCGTTTTCACGACCTTGCGGCTCAGGCAGGCGCCCATGAACTGACGCTCTTCGAGGTGGTGGCCACAGGCCGCTGGTCGGAGAAGAAGGGCATCGCTCTCCTGCCGGAGGACCACTGCCGCCTGGACAGGTTCGTGAAGGGCGCCGGAACGCCGCGCATCTTCTCAGTCCCCGACGCCTACCGCCGCTTCGGCTGCTTTGCCGCCACCAGTTGGATGCACATCACCCCAGGGGGAGAGGTCTATCCCTGCTCCTGCTATCCCCAGTCCTGGGGCAGCATATTCGATGAGAGCATCCCGGTGATCTGGCAACGAATGGGCGCTTTCCCTTACAAAAAGAGCAAAATATGTCCCATGCGAAAATAAGGCGTTTTAATTCCATATTTGATCAACATTGCCCACAAATGATGGGTCCGAATGGACAGGAAGATCGAAATAAATTCTGTACCGCATTTTTCAATCAATAGATCTATATAGGGCATTAATCATGAACAATTTCGATCGAACTATGGATCTGACACCTGTTCAAAGAGATATATTGACCGCTTTGATAAACATTCATCGCGTAGAAGGAAGAGCAGTAAAGGGCGAGGAGATTGCCGAGCTGATCGACCGCAATCCAGGCACCATCCGAAACCAGATGCAATCGCTCAAAGCCCTGAACCTGGTAGAGGGCGTGCCCGGCCCCAAGGGGGGATACAGAGCCACAGGATCTGCCTACGAAGCGCTGAACATTGATGCCTCAGGCGATGTGGTGACCGTGCCGGTCATCAAAAACGGCGTCTTGGTGGAAGGAGCCACGGCAAGCGAGATTGTCTTCAATAAAGTCATGCACTCCCATCAATGTGACGGAGTAGTTCGCGTCATAGGCAACATCCGGGACTTCAATGTGGGCGATGAGATTGAAGTTGGGCCGACGCCGGTGAACAAACTCTACCTGCGGGGCACTGTGACGGGCAGGGATGACACCATGAGCCGGCTGATTCTGCATATCGCAGAGATGATATCAGTGCCCAAGGTGCCCCTCAAGGGAATCGCACGCAGAGCAGTACGAATTCCCGCCAACGCCTCCCTTCAGGAAGCGTCGCGCATTCTGGTGCATAACGGCGTCTCCGAGGCCCTGGTGGACGACAGCTCTCCGGGATTGATCAATCTCTCCGACATCGCCCGCGCCGTGGCAGAGGGCAGAAACGGCCAGGAGGCGCGCGAGATCATGAACCGCGGCTTTTTGACCATCGATTCCGAGGAGCCCATATATGAGGCCATCAAGATGCTGGGCAGAACCGGTGCCAACCAGTTGGTGGTATCAGATCAGGGTGCCCTCTGGGGAATCGTCTCTGCCGCAGATCTGGTAAAGTCGCTCACTCCGGCCTGATCTCGGTTCCAGTGTGCCCTCCCAGGGCACCTTTCTTCAAATTTTCAATTTTGCTGCCCAGCACAATAGCCGTGGGAATGCAGCTTCTCTCGATGATCTTGGCAGCCAGGGGATCTACGGGCGAGCGCGAGCCCGCCTTCATCTCCGTCTGAGAGGCGAGTGCCGCGAGGGCCTGCGGCGTCATATTCACGAGCTTCCTGGCCGAGGGGTCCCTCTCCGGATCGGCAGTGTAAACTCCGTCCACTGATGTGGGTATAATCAGCCGGTCGGCATGCACATACTCCGCCAGCAGAGCGGCCACGGCATCTGTGGTCTGGCCGGGGGCCACTCCGCCCATGACCACAATCCTCCCCGGCCTGGCCAGCCTCACTGCCAGGGCATAGGAATCAGGGATCTCCTGGGGCGCAGCGTCGCCCAGAGCCGCCACGAGCAGGGCCGAGTTGAGTTTGGTGGCACCGATGCCAATCAGATCGCAGAACATCTCGCTGGCCCCGAGAAGCCGCGCCTTTTCGATGTACTCGCGAGCTATCCTGCCGCCGCCGACGACGACGAAGATCTGGTGCTCTGCCGCCAGCTCCTTCAAAGCCCGTGCATATTCGGAGAGGCTGCTGGCATCGCGTCCGGCGATCACAGAGCCGCCCAGGGAATAGACGATTATCATGAGACAAGCCCATCTCAGGAGTACGATAAAAAGGTTGCCGGGATGGCGGAGGCTGTGCGGGAGGCGCAGGGAACCGGGCAGGGGCCGTCCGCCCGGAGGACGAGAATGCTGTACCTGTCAGCCAGGACATATCTCTGAAGCTGCCCCTCCGCCAGCCAGAGGGTCCTGTTGCCTACGGTTGTGCTGCTCTCCTCTGCCGTCAGCCCTTCTGCCTTCAGGGACGGACAGCTCCCCAGCACCAGGGCAATGGAGCCGGTCTTGTCGCGCAGGACCGGCTGCACCCCCCCGTCCACCAGTGACAGGTCCCGGTAGCCATCCACCCATCCTCTTATTGCCAGGTGCCTGCCGAGATAGGTTTGCAGGTGACTGCTGATCTCGCCCACGGGCACCGATTCTTCGTCTGAGACCCGGAAGGAGAGGCTGCGGGAGAAGTCTCCCTCTGTATCCTGGGCGGTGATCTCCGCCCGGTGGTATCCCTGAGGCAGGCCGGACAGGTCGACCATCCTCTTCGCCTCATGCCACAATCCGCCAGCAGAGAGGTTCATCTCCAGCCAGGATTGGCCGTCCAAGCTCACCCTTGCAGAGCGCACTGTACTGCCGCTCCAGATCTGGGCCCTGAGATCCAGACTTCCATTTACCGATGCCTGCTGGGGCTCGACGATGTTGATCTGCCTGTTTCGGCCTGCGTATCGGTAGAAAGAGGTGACCTTTGATCCGTTGCAGGCAATTATCCGGTAGCCGCCCGGCTCTGCGGAGAGGTCCGCCCCCGTCCACCAGGAGCCGCTGAGGGCCGATGTCACCTGCTCATCAATAGCATCACGGCTTATGAGATCGTTGATATGCCAGTGGCCGGAAAATATCATGAGGACATCATGGCCCTGCAGGGCGTCCAGCAGCTCGTCTCCGTTGATCAGGTCAACTGTAGGCTCATGCAAGAAGACGATAGCCGGCCTGGTGGTGGAATTGAGGTCGCTGCAGAGCCAATGCATCTGCTCTCCATCAATCCGGTAGCGCGACATTCCGGAGGACGCATTCCACAGCTCATAGCTATTGGGGTCCAGTACGACAAAATGATAGCCACCCTGATCGAAGGAGTAATAGCTCCTGGATAAGCGGAATGAATCCAGGAACGCCCCCTTGCCGTAGCCTGCTTCGCTGCTATTGACTCTGGCATTGAGCACCCCCGCAACATCGTGATTTCCCAGCACAGGATAAATCGGTATGCCAGCCTGGATGAGGGGCAGCATGCTTTGATTGAAGAGCTGGAAGGCCGCCCTGGCATCGGCAGGATGGGAGGTGCGGGCTTCGAGCACATGGTCTCCGCAGACGACGACCATATCAGGATGCAAGGCATCGATCTCCCCCACAACTGAGCTGACTGTGGCCAGGGGATCGGCCACATTGCCCTGGCCCAGGAGACTGTGAAGGAGGCTCATGCTGCTCTCCTGACTGATGTGGACATCACTGAGCAGGACGATGATGAACTGATCGTCCTGGTTGGATTGGACTGATGTTGCACCCATGAGGGACTCTGCCAATATGGGCATCAAAGAGACTATGACCAGCGCCGCCGCGACAATCCTCCCGGTACCCGGTCTCCGCCCCTTCATAAAGCCGCCCCATCCGAATAAAGAAAATATAAAAAAAAAGGATTTAGATCTTATCAAGAGCTACGACGACCTTGCCGAAGATCTCCTTGATATCGCCCACGCCGAGAACTGTGGAGACAAGCTTCTTCTTATTGTAATAGTCGATGAGTGGCTGGGTCTGAGCATGGTAGGCATTCAGCCTCTGCTTGACGGTCTCCTCGGTATCGTCTGCCCTCTGGTACAGGTCGCCTCCGCAGGCATCGCACTTTCCATCGACCTTGGGCTTATTGAAAGTGACGTGGTAGGTAGCTCCGCACTTGCACATCCGCCTTCCGGTCACACGCTTGACCAGCTCCGCATCCGGAACATCGATGTTGAGAACGACATCGATCTTCTGTCCCAGCGCAGGAAGGATTTTATCCAGTGCCTCAGCCTGGGGCATGGTCCTGGGGAAGCCGTCCAGCATCCAGCCGCCCTTGACAT
>CAYQKI010000074.1:0-10605 GCA_964418105.1 uncultured Methanotrichaceae archaeon
AACCAGGACGGAGATATAACCGTCGAGGCGGCAGGGGCCATGACATTGAAAGCCAGCCGCGACCTGACGCTGCAGGGACAGAATGTCTCCATCAAAGGGCAGATAAAAACGGATATAGAGGCAGGAACCGAGGTCACCCTCAAGGGCAACGTCAGCGCTACAGTTAACGGCGGCGCTTCGGCTACCCTGCAGGCGGGGATCGTTTCCATCAAAGGCGTCACATCATTCTCACCCTGAGGAAAGACTATGCCTGGACCTCCAGTTACCATCGGCGCTGTGGTGATAATCACCCCTGGCGCTACCGGGGTGCCTGATACGGGTGCCATCATCACCATCTTTCCCCCATTTATTACAGCCAACGGCATGCCACTGGCTACAACCGGCTCGCTCTGTCAGATGATCAATTCTCTCACCGGCATTCCCTATCCATTGGTCATCGGCCCACTGGCCAGTAGCGGGGTGAATGTAGGAGGGCGAGCACTGGTGCGGATGGGCGATCGCATTCCCACCCCCCCGGGGATTCTGGTGGTTACGGGTCCGCCGGCTGCACCCTTTGTTATTGACCAGTGGCCGCCTTAGGAGCTTTCAGGAGAATGTTATGGCAATAAACACAGAACGTTGGGGAACAGACCTGCGTCTGTTGCAAGATCTGGCTCGCCAGAGCAGCCGTGACCGCGGCAGTGATCTGTCCACCAGGCCACGACCTGAAGCGGGCGGCATAGACCTGGAACCACTGAAAGGTGAAGAGAATCTGAAGCAAGCACTATTGCTTCGTTTCTTGACGCCTGTAGGCGAGCTGGCCCCGCTCGGCCATCCGGATTACGGATCGAGATTGTTCGATCTTCTTGGACTGCCCAACATCGAGACCAATCGCAATCGCGCCAAGATGTATGTCCTGCAAGCCCTGAAGGCCGAGCCGCGGGTGAAAGAGGTTCTCTCCGTACGCGTGACGCAAAATAGGTCGGAGCGAACCCGCCTGGATATTGAGGTGAGCTTGAGGCCGATTGACAGCGATACGATTCTCAATTTCGTCTTTCCTTTCTTCCTTGAGGGAGGTGCAACTCCATGAATTCCAAGACCGTGAACCTGATCGAGCGTCCCTATCAGGAGGTGATCGATGATATTCTAACCGCCATCGTAGGTGGCGTGGTCAACGAGCCCATGATCTTCGACCTGAAGACAGACCTTTATGCCCTGGCCGAACCCGCCAGAGATGTGCGCAAGATAACGGGCGTGGCCAACGATGAGCAGTATCATGTCTTTCAACAAAAAATAGACTTTGTCTTTCATAGTGGGCAAAACGCTGTAATCTGGCAGGAGGGCAGGACCTGGCCCGATGATGACACAACCTTTTATGTGGACTATTACCGGCGGGAAAGCGCCTCGCCTCTGGACGACCTCAATGTGGGAAGCGTTACCAGAACACTTGGCGAGGCCATCGGCAGGGAGATTTCCACCATTTATCAGCAGATCAACAGAGCCTATCTCTCCGCGTTCATCGATACCGCAGAGGGGAAATCTTTGGACCTGGTGGTCTCGATCCTTGGCGTCAGCCGCCTTACCAAGGATTATGCTGTGGGCCTTGTGACCTTTTTCCGGGATCCTGCAGAGAAGGGCAGCATCACCATTCCCGAGGGGACCTTGCTGACCACGACCAAAGGGGAATTTGCCTTCCGGACGACTCAGTTGCGGACCTTGCAGCAGGGACAGCCTTCCATAAATGTGCCCATTCGTGCCGATAAAGACTTCAAAGGAGAACCCGGCCTTAAGATAGAGATTGGTGCCATAACCAAGCTATCTCAGCCCATTGCCGGTATAGATCGAGTGACCAACTTCGAATCGCCCACGCTTGACCTGAAAGGAGAGAGCGATGAAGAGCTGAGAAGCAGGGCCAAGGCTGCCCTGAATGCCAAGAGCAAAGGCACTTTAGCTGCCCTTAGAAACGCCATCGCAGAGAATCACGCCAGCTTGGTTGAAATCTGGGAACCTAACGGACCAGTGGCCAAGAAATCCGATCCCGGTCTTGTGAAGCTGCTTGTGGAGAGCAAGCCTGGATTTTTTGCTGGACTAAAGTCCGCTATCGAGGAAAATCGTGCTGCTGGAGTTCGGACAATTACGGTTGCACGCTATATTTACATCAGGCCGCGCTTGCAGGTCCATTTGAAGAGAACTCTCCCGCCAGAAGGCAAGAACAAGCTATTAAGAGAGATTGTTGCTGCGCTGCAAAAATACTTTGATGGACTGAGCAGCGGTGTTCCTGCCAAGGGCGAGGAGATGCTCAAAGCGCTTGAGAGTGTTAATGATGTTGATAAACCAATATTTCTGACTGTTGAGATCAGGCTCTCGGATGTCGGTGAGCCAGATACAAAAGCACTTACAGATATCGTTATGAATGCTCTGCTCAAAGTTAAGGGAGGCGATGAGAGTGCCTGGCGGCAGGCAATAGCTGATGCCATCTCCAAAATATCAACTTTATCACCAAAAGAGGAGCCTATCTGGGGCATGAGTCTTTTGATGGATTCGGACGGAAAGGAGAAAGCAAAGAGTGATCAGATAGAGGAGGGAAAATTCCAGGTCATTTCCGATATTGATGGCAAAAAGTGGTGGCCGGTCTTGGAGATGGATGAAAATGCCGACATCTTGCTGAAATACAAGGAGAGCTGATATGCCGAGCAAGACGGACCGCATCCTCAGCTATCTGCCCGGCACATTCCGCCCCTCATCCAGGCAATCGGCACTGCGTGCAGTGGCAGATGCTTTTGGCACGGAGTTACAGCAGGCCGAGAACAGCCTGGCCGCCGTAATGGCTGCCCATTGGGCCAAACACGCCGACAGGGGCGATAAGTTCATCGACGATCTTGCATGCCTGGCCTCATTATACGGCCTGGCACCACGAGAGGATGAGAGCGTCGAGGAGTTCCGAGAGCACTTATATCGATATGTGCGCACCTTTCTCGATGGCACGGTTACAGTGCAGGGAATACTGAGGATTTCAGCCGAGGCCATAGGACTGCATATTGCCGATGATTATAAGGATATGGATGCCTGGTGGAGGCGCGCAGAAGAAGAGCTTGTGACAATTGAGGCCAGGGGCGATGATGCCTGTCAATTGATCTTCGGCACCAAATCAGCAAATGCAACAGGGAGACCGGCCACCCAGGCGCATGTGACTGGAAAGGTCGACCTGAGTCATGGTGTAGATTTGCGGGCCAACGCTGCCCTCAAGATCAGCATTGATGATGCTGCACCTGTTGAGGTATTCTTCGGCGAAATGCAGCCAATAAGGCTTGATCAGATTGTCTCGGCAATAAATGCCAGGCTCGGCATCGATGTGGCCCGTTCCGACGGGTCTCACCTGATTATAGCCTCAAAGACTGCCGGACAGGCAAGCAGGCTGGAGATACAAGATGTCGACAACGATGCTGCCGAACTTGTCCTGGGGCTGGCTCCGAGAACCTATTATGGCAAGATAGCCTCGCATGCGCAGGCAAAAGGGGCTGTAGACCTTAGTTCGGGAACCGATTTGAGCGAAAACCGCTTTTTGCGGCTTGCCCTGGACGGAATTCTGGCAGAGATAGACTGCGCAGGCCCGGACCCGGTCCACACGGAATTGGACCAGATATGCAATGCAATCAACAATGCGTTTAAATTACAGCCTCCTGTCGCCAGCCATGAAGGCGGCCGTCTCAAGCTGACATCACCCAGCAAGGGATTTAGCAGCAGCATATCATTCCAGAATCCTGCCGCTCAGGATGCTGCATCACTCCTCTTTGGAGAGATTCCTCTCAGCTTTATGGGCCTTGATGATCAACCTGCCAGTGTTACAGGAAAACGCAACATTGGCCGTGGCATTGACCTGAGCCAGAGATTCCATATCCGTCTCAGTGTAGACGGAAAAGAAGCTGTGACCATCAACTGCACTGGCCACGATCCTGCCAATACAAGGCCTTCAGAGATTGTGGCATCCATAAATGCTGCTGCAAGATCGAATGTCGCCAGCTACGATGGGCGGCATATAATATTATCCTCTCCCACCATCGGCCCGGCCAGCCAGATCATCCTGCAGACGCCTTCTGGCCAGGATGCCACAGAGGATATTTTCGGGATACCTCCGCGGAGATATTCCGGAGAATCCGCCACAAGTGCCAGGATAACCACTCTCTCATGGCCAGAGTCTGGCTATGACCTACGGGCCCGGCATATTCTGAAGATCTCAGTGGATGGTGGAACGCCTGCTGAGATAGACCTCCGAGCCGGTGCCAAAGATCCGGGGTCTGTGCTTTTGGACGAGAGGCTGATTGAGGTTATCAAGGGTGCTTGCAGCAAGATCTCGCTCAGCAAGAATGACGAAAAGCTCGTTTTTTCCTCGCCCAGCACGGGCAGCGCAAGCATTCTGTCTTTCGAGCCGCTGGAGAGCACGAAGCGCAGGCGTTTTCTCACGCGTGCCATTATCAATGATGAGGCTGCAATGCCCATTTTCGGCTTCATCTCTAAAGAGGAGAGAGGGAGAGCGGGCAGCAAAGCAAGCCTCAAAGGCGAGGCCGACCTCAGCCGGGGCGTAGATCTCAGCAAAGAGCACCACCTGCGAATCTCTCTTGACGATCTGCCCTCTGTAGACATCGATTGTGCTGGTAGGCGCCCGAGGGCTACGTTGATCAAAGAGGTGGTTGATAAAATTAATAAAGAATTCCCCAATATGATAGCCACGCAGGAAGATGGTTTTCTGGTTTTGACATCCCGGACGATCGGAGCAGCCAGCAGGATAGCATTGGAGCCT
This sequence comes from uncultured Methanotrichaceae archaeon, assembly GCA_964418105.1. Lineage (GTDB taxonomy): Archaea > Halobacteriota > Methanosarcinia > Methanotrichales > Methanotrichaceae > Methanothrix. The sequence goes on from CAYQKI010000074.1 coordinate 4,778, forward strand.
CCTCTGGCTGAGGATGCACTGGAATGCCTGCTTGGCATTGAGCCAGGCCTGTATCGCGGAAAGGATGCCACAGCCCTCAATTTCGTCTCAACTGTAGATTTGAGCCAGGGCATCGATCTGGAGGCCAACTCTGCCATCAGACTGGGAGTGGATGGAGAAGAGGCCATACAAATCGATCTTTGCGGCCCGGAGCCATGCCATAAAACCCTCAATGAAATTGTCTTAACGATCAATATCAAGCTTGGATTCGGCTTCGCGTCTCATGATGGTCGGCACATCGTCTTGACCTTGTTGCCTTTTCCAGATGGTATCAAGATAAGGGAGCTTGTCTTTGCTCTTCCTGGCGGCCAGGATGCCACAAAGGCCATCTTTGGAATCGAGCCTACGCGCTCCTATCACAGCTCAGCAGCTGGCCCGGCCAAAATAAAAGGGATAAGGAATCTGAGCCAGGGCATTGATCTGAGAAGAGCGCGCTATTTGCAGCTGTCTATTGATGATCTGGAGATGCAGGTCCTGGATTGCGCCTCCAAGGCAATTGATCCTGGGGCGGTCCGGCTGGATGAGGTCAAAGATGCCATAAACGAAATAATCAAAGGTGCCGCCTCTGATGACGGATCCAATCATCTTGTCATCAAGTCCAGCAAAATTGGCTGGCCGGGACGCATAACTCTGGAGCGATTTGTATCAGGCGATGCTCGTAAATTGCTGTTTGGATCTGATGCAAAAGATGCAGCTTCTGGCAGCGATCCTGCTCCTGCAGCCATCGCCGGCGAGGCGCATTTGCTGACGCCCGTTAATTTGAGCTCAAGAAGCCTGCTCCGTCTGAAGGTGGATGGCGAAAGGGCGGAGGACATCGACGTTGCCGGATCTGCTCCAGAGACGACCTCTCTGGAAGATATCGTAGCTGCCATAAACAGGATCCATCCCAATCTGGCCTCTGCGACAGATGACAGCCGGCTGAAGCTCACCTCCCCGACTTCAGGCGAGGAGAGCCGCATCTCGCTCTTGCCTCTGCGCTATATGGAGCTGCAGGAGTATCTGCCTGAGGTGCAGAATTTTCCGCCGGATGAGGGCGGAAAGCCTTCCAGCAAGACTGTAAAGCACGGCGATAGCTGGTCGCTTGATAACAATGGAGCGGCCGATGTGTTCATCGAGGGGGAGATTGATGCTCCTTTCGGTGCAGTTGGCCCTGCTTTGGTAAACAGCACACTGGGATGGCAGGTTAGGCTCCTGACAACTCTGGATGCCGGAAGAATCCTGCGACTCTGGCGCGATCCAATTCGCGGCCTCAGGGCAGAGATCTGCACGAAGGAGAAGGGCAGAGTGTGCAGGGATAAAACCCTATCATTAGCTGGCAACAAGATCCTGGTCGGACCTCTCGGTGGGCAGGCCTTCGTTCCCTTCACGGGAGCCTGGAATATGACGGGCAATGGCGATGAACCGGCCAGTCTGCAGCTAAACAATCCCATGGCCCCGAGGATTGTCAGGCTAAAGGCGCAGAGAGCTACAGGCCATAAGATTGCCGTTGAGGTTAAAGAGAGCAATCTTTCTGCCATTGGCCAAGAGCCTTTTGCAGTCGGCGAGAGCAAGCTTCCGCTGAGCGGCCGCATTCGCTCTCTTGAAGGCGTTTTCCAGCTGGTGAATTATCATGAGGATGTCGTTGCCCTATTGCAAAAGGGTCCGGAGGTGAATCTGGAGGAGTATAGAGATTGCGTCGTCTCTGTGACTGGATCTCTCTTCTCGGGCCAGCCAATGCTGCTGATCGTAAGCCAGATCGCAAGGCTGTTCGATGCAAAGCTGCGGCTGAAAGAGGAGGGCGGCCAATTGATTGAGGAGAATTATGAGGCAGTGACCATAGGCGTCAGCTTGAAGGCTGAGGGCTCATTGATCTGGCAGATCAATGCCGGTTCAAAATCCTCAGGATTGGTCTTTGCAGAGGAGCTTGACAAATCAACGGTGCTGAGATTGCCCCAGGGAAGGTCTGAGTGGCGTTACCTTGAGTGCCAGAGCTCTCGATTCGACCAGGCCCACTTCTTCGATCCGGCTCAATCTGTTGCCGATAGATTCGCGGGGCTTGAATGCGACGGATGCATTTGTGCCGAATATGGGATCTTTGATGTAAGCCGTTTTTCCAACAGGCCGCCGGAATTGATGGCTGCGCTATACGCCCCATCTGGATCGCCCACCATTCAGGCTGCTAATGTAGCCATCACATGGCAGAGCCACAGTCCCGGCAGCTTCATCGTCAATCTCCCGGCCGATCTGCCTGATCGCTTTGGAGGACGGTTCAATCAGTCTCGCTTCGGCCAGGCAATAGACAAGCCGGAGATGTACGAAAGAGCGGTAACCGAACCTGAGGATGATGAGAGATATCTTGTTAAACTTATCAAAGCAGGATTAAAGGACCCTGAGAATCCCGGGCAATTCATCATCCCATCATCGAACCTGGTTACGGCCGATGGGGTAGATTTCGCCTCATTCCCATTGGACTACAAAGCAGTCAAGCTGCCCTTCCGCGAACCGCAGCATCTTACGTTGGGCAGGGAAGATAGACCTGCTCAAATCTACATCTTCAAGGATGCAGAGGATCCGGCAAAGGGCTTCATCAAGCTGGCTGCCAAGGAGAAAGGTGCCTGGGGCAATGAGATCGCCGTCTCAGCCCGGGCAGCCGGACCGGCGATGTACGACCTTTCCATCATCTATAAAGGCGCTCGCTTCGAGAATGCCAGGCAGGCTGTGCTGGGCATGGGGCCGCCTTCCAAAGTTTCCTCTTGCAAGAAAGGCAGTTCCAGCTCAAAGCCGCAGGAGAGCGCATCTAACAACAGCCTTCCTGCGCTCATCCGGGAGATCCTCAAGCCCGGATCGATCGGAGTCCTGCAAGCAAAGGCGGCGGGAGTGAAGGCTGAGGTATCTCGGGATCAAGCATAGTCAACTGGATTTCTGGTAATATCTGAAAAGAATGGAGTGAATGAAAATGCCCTATGAGAAATTTGAATTCAAGCCGGGTGAACTGATAACTGCAGAGCGAATGAATGCGATGCAAGATGCCATCAAAGGTGATATTCAGGGAGAAATTGAGACCGCCAGTGAACAGATCAAAAAGACGGGAGTAGATAAGGCAACCAATGCCGAAAAATTTGACGCTAAGACCTCCAAGGAATGGACGGATGCTCTGGATCAGAGGTATTCCCCGAAGGTTCATGACCATGAGGGCCAGGCAGTATATAAACGCTACTTCAAGCAGCTCAGGACCAAACAACCTATTGTGCTGGAGCACAAATTAGGACGATTTCCCATAGTAGACATATATAAGCTAGAGAGTATTCCTGTGGCGACTGTTGAGACGGAAGCAAAGTCTACCAATAAGGACACAAAGTTCTATTTGTACTACCATCATGAAGAACGTGACCAAAATTTGCTCCTCACTGAAGACCGCGGCATGGTGCGCTGGCCATGGGGAATTCCACTTGAACAGTTGCTAACGGAGTATGACGTCAAGTGGGAGCTTGACGATAGCCTGGGCGATGTGATCAATGATTTCTTGGATGCATTCTTCAAGCCCCCGGCGGTAGATCATATGGAACATAAGTTATCGCCCTGGATTGAAGACCACAAGGAGAAATCCATCGGCTATCTGAATAAGCGCGATGAGTGGCCGGATATTCGCTGGGTCATCAAACCGGAGAAGGTGGCCTTTGTGCCTGCAGCTGGAACTGCGGGTGTGGCAAACGATAGAATATCTGTGATCCACCTGAGCTATGACACCCTGGCGGTGACGGCTGAACTTGCAGATCAGGAAAAACCCATTGATCTAATGATCTTGCTGCGGAGCTAGAAAAAAACACCCGATAGGGCAGAGAATCACTCTCCTGCCCTTTCAAGGCTATCATCTACTTTGCCGGCATTTGGCAGAGGAAGAGGCAATATGAGGCTAACAGACACTTACTACGGCGGTGATGATCCCTTCGAGGGAGACCGGAAGATATGGCTGCGCAGCCTGCCTGCAAGCGCGCGGGTGATGAAAGCAGCAATTACGCTTAAACCTTCTGGCCAACAAAACAATCTTTTTGAATATTTTATAAATTTTCCATTTGGAGCGAATAGGGGTGATTGGGGAGCCACCAAAACCGTAGTGACTGAGTCTTGCGAGGTTGATTTCCATGCCCGACGCACACTCGTAAGAGTTGCCGGATCGGGCGAAGAATCTGAATTGCAGATTGATATGGGCGGATCCCTCGTTTCCATAGCTGATGACGGGACATTCTGGACGAACGGAAAGGTTAAAGAGTTGGTAAATCTGCAATTAAAGGCAGAATCTCTTCCCAGCTTGACTGCAAACAAGATAAGGTTCTACAAAAAATCGGGAACATTAGATATCTCCTCGATAACCATTCGCTCGATCCCCAGTAACCTCAGCCTGCGCTTGGGCGATAAGCCTCCATTCTGGATGCGCCTGGGGGAGCTGGCTGCCTCACAAACCTCGCCTGACTTTGCATCTGTTCTGAACGCTTTCCTGGCTGATGCCGCTGTTAAAGACGGTTACCATCAAATCCCCTTCGTCGTGCATTCGGACACAATTGCCCGGCTGGATGTACAGTTGGATATCGATTACGTGATCGAAGAGCCGGTCTTGCCCTCTTATCTGCCTGAGATCACGCTGCCATATAGCTACAGCAGCCTGCCCGGTGCGTCAGAGAATCTCTTGACTGTGAAGCTTCCCCGTGGCGCCAAGCCGGTCTCGGGCACAGGCGGGAGAGTTCAGGGGATATTTGATTCCAGCCGCGTAGCGTTTGGTGAGATAGGCGAGAGTGAGGAAAAGGATAAGCTTAAGCTCGTGGTTTCGCCTGAATGTAGCCTGGCCACTCCCATCCAGTTGGACAGAGAGACGCCGGTCAATGGCATCGACCTGCCGCTGGCCAATACCGATCCCGGTCTGGCCGGATTGCATCTGGCTCTGCAAGAAGACGCCGATGGCACTCCATCCGGCAAGATATTGACCAAGGCCGAGGTGAAGGTTGCCATGCCGGTGCCTGGTGATTCTGCATGGGTCAGTGCGCAGCTACCTGCCGAGTTTCGCTTTGAAAAGAACAAGCGCTACTGGTTGGTGGTCCAGAGCCTGAACGGCCAGGCCTCTTGGACTGTAGAGCCTTGCGACGAGGCGGCTGTTGCCCTGCAGGCCTCAACTAACGGGGGCTTCTCCTGGCGCACTGCGGCAACAAGTGCGGGCCTAAAGCCGCTGCAGGCCGTATTCCGGCTGCGCTATAACCCTGAGCGGTTTACAGTGCCTGTTCAGCTTGAAATTAAAAGCTATAAACAAGCCAGAAGGGTGAAATTTTCCCAATTTGCGGCGCTAGGCCGGGTTGAGTTCGGTGTGGATTTTGCCGAAGATCTTGGCAAATTCCTCGCCTCGGAAAAGGCCGCCTCGGCATGCGGAAAGGGCAATCTTATCTCCAACGGCAGCTTCGATCTTCCTCCACATACCGATGCCTCACGAATGATTTTCGGCATTGATAGCGGATATATAAATGAAGTTTTGGGCCTGGTTAATCTCTCATGCGGAGTAGATTTATCAATCCGCCGTTTTATTAGTGTCTCCACTAATGGCAGAGAGCTGGATATCATTGATTGTGCCGGTGAAAAGCCATCATTGACCACACTGAGAGAAATAGAAAATATTATTGATAAAGTGAAGCCCTACAAAGCAGAAAAGTACGAGACAGATAATATTCAAAATTTAGTTGTTTGTGCAGAAGACCCTGTTATATTGTATCCATGGTGCAGGAACGAAATGCCTCAAGACTGGAATTGTACACCTGATGTTAAAGAGA
>CAYQKI010000075.1:0-1244 GCA_964418105.1 uncultured Methanotrichaceae archaeon
AATTGTGAAGAGTACGATGCAGTAAAAGCCGTTCAATCAAATATGGAGGTACTATGTTCTTGGTGTGATGAGTCTTCGAGCGGTTGCCTTCTAACAGGAGAAACTGTGAATTTGTGCGGTCCATCAGGAGATTATGACTATCAATGGACAATACGCATTGGAGAAAGCGTCAAGGCTGGGGGGAACGAAAGGTGCCAAAGGTTATCTGTACCAAGTAATACACCTGTAGGGACCGCAATAGGTGCCGTTCTCACAATCACGTCCAGAGATGGACTCAAATGCATGGACGATTCATGCAGAATTTATAAAGTCTGCCCGTCACCCTGTTGCCGAAAATTCCTTGATTACTGTGAGAAAAAGGCAAATCAGGATGTTCTTGATAGATTCACAATTGCGCGTCAGATGCCCGGCTATGCCTATGTTTGGGTGGTAGATGGTAAAAAAGCCGTTGTAGATCTTAATTACTTGAATAAATTGGCGCAAGGTGTCCATTATGCAACGCTTGATATTTACCATAATGGGAAGTTTGTGAAGACTTGGTGCGATGACTCGTGGTTGGTGGCTGAGAGCCCCGTTGCTACGATAACGGAGGAAGCAACAGATGAATCAACGGAGGAGCCAGCTCCTGCATCGATGGAGGAAATATCATTTTCATCGGGACAGTAATCTCAAACATAAATTAAATCTGGGGGATATTAATATGCGATATTATATGCGCATTGGACTTTGGTTTGCCATGTCTCTGATTTTCTTCATATCAGAGGTATCTGCGATAGATTACTATTCAGGCGATACATACACATTTAGTTCGTCTCACAGCCAGAATTATATTTATAAGTGGAGCGCATCGGAAGGAAGTTATTCGGAAAGCGATAAAAGCACTTTTCTCTGGACGGCACCCGATGTGGACTCCTCCAGGGAAGCTGTGATATCCCTATCTGTGACGGATATAACCTGCGATTGCAGGTCAAAAGGCGAAATGACCCTTACAATCCTCCCGCGAGAGGAGAATAGTACAGAAGAAGATTCCAAAAGTATAAACTCAACATCAAGTGAGGAGGAGATTTCGAGCGAAGAGGATATCTCAGGCAATGAGAGTTCGGCCTTACAGCTAACATTTGATGACGGAACTCAGATTGCTGTGGAATTTACAGAGAACAATTTAGGAACCTATGTTGCGTCGGTTTCTGTTGAGGGGGATTCACAAAACGCGTCGGCAGAATCAGTTGATGGAAACAGCACAT
>CAYQKI010000075.1:1344-10519 GCA_964418105.1 uncultured Methanotrichaceae archaeon
GCAACAGCACATCAATTGACGGCAACAGCACATCAATTGACGGCAACAGCACATCAATTGACGGCAACAGCACATCTATTGATGGCGACGGCACTATAGTTGAAGGGGGCGACAGCACATCTATTGATGGCGACGGCACTATAGTTGAAGAGAGCGACAGCACATCTATTGATGGCGACGGCACTATAGTTGAAGAGAGTTGAGGCTCCTTATTTAGATCTTCAGATGTGTCCAGCACTCCTGGGGCTAATGGCAATGAATCTGATGCGGGAGTCAGTTCCAAAGAATCCTGAGCAGAAAAAACTATTAGCTATTGCTATAGCTGCAATTGCGATATTTCTGTACTCGTCGGGGCTGGCGGCAGGCGGGGCTTCACCGGAAGGGAGAGTTGTACCTGGAGATGAGATCCTGGTCAAAATGAAGCTTGGCGAGCCTGTAGTTTACGATAATATCATAGTCAAGGATAATTTGAGTTCGGACCGGCTCCGCTTGCCGGCAAAGCAGATCTTGCGGATACCTTTTATTGTGAAAGTAGCGCCGATGGACTCACCCAGTGTGGCCAATTCCACAGTATCGATCACCAATTCGACCATAGAGGGCTGGGTGGATTTCAAAAACACTCTGTTCCTAAAGCCAATCAGCTTCAAGAATACTATATTCAAGCAGAATTCATCCTTCCAGAACACCACGTTCAGCCAAGAGTCCTCATTCGAAAGGTCCAGATTTGAAGAGGGGGCTGACTTCCAAAAAGCCCTGTTCATGGGACATGCGAACTTTTCCGGATCGCATATCAGGGGGCAGGCCAATCTTGACGGCTCTCAGTTCGATGGTTATGCTTCCTTTATCCAGAGCGAATTTTTGGGGCTTGTCTCCTGGAGCGGAGCCATCTTCAAGGGTGCAGCCGGCTTCCAGGACTCCCTCTTTCATGATGGTGCGCAGTTCAATTCCACACAGTTCGGCTCAGCCTGCCAATTTGATGATGCTGATTTCAACGGGCCGGCTTATTTCTGGAGGGCGGCCTTCAGCGGGCCAGCTTCTTTTAATGAGACGCAGTTCCAAGAGGTTGCCTCCTTTTCGGAGGCGCAATTTTCAGCCCCTACCAGCTTTATAAAGACCGACTTCAACCGGTCGGCAGTATTTGCAGGATCCAGGTTTGCTGGGAAAGCATCATTTATGAATGTTGAGTTCAACAGCTCGACCTCTTTCGATAAAGCCGGATTTGAGGAGACGTCCGAGTTTGCCAACTGCACATTCCGAAATACGACCGACTTTTCCGGCTCGCAGTTCAAGGAGGACTCCCTCTTCAATGATTCCGTATACGTCGGACTTGCAGATTTCCTGCAGACCAGCTTTCAGGGGTTCGCGGATTTCAGCGGTTCGAAGTTTGCGGAAGATGCTGATTTCAGCCACACGAGATTTGAGGGCCCGGCGGATTTCAGCAGGTCGCAGTTCGAGAAGAACGTAAGCCTTTATAATGCGCAGTTCAAGAGGAATGCCTACCTGGAGAGCTGCAAGATCTCCCGCCTCAATATAACTGGAGCCGAATATCCCTGGATCTTCCTGCGCTGGGATTCGGTTGGCCGTTTCGAGTCTGATAAAAAGGCATATTCATGCCTCCTGGAGAACTATGAGAATCTAGGGTGGCAGCAGGACGCAAGGAACTGCAATTTCGGTTATGATCGAAGAAAAGCGATATTAGGAGAATGGGATTAAAAAGTCCCATTGAGTAGGATTATTTTATCGTAATCCCCCGATGCTTGCATCGGGGATAAAGTGCTGACGTATTACTTTTCGTCCAAATGTCCCCTACATTCAAGTACCTTTGCATACGAATACAAGCATTGGTGGCATGGACAGCACAAATGGACGAGAACGATCTGGTTTACAAAGGCCCTTGGGTACGAAGCGCTGAGCAAAGACGATTCCAATCGCTTGAAGCAGAATATGCTTTTCCTGGGGAGACTCATAAAACGAAAATCATGAAGATGTGGCTTGAAGGCTACGAGTACACAGATATCGAACGCAATACAGGCCATTCCTTTGAGGAGATTCGCGAATTGTCAGACATGTCTGAGAGGCTCGTTCAGGAATATCTGAATCTCTTTTCAAACGGCATAGCTGATCCTGCAAGCGGACAAGCAGGTGCTACTGAGGAAACTGCGGATCAATCAAACATTGAGAACTCATCCGAAGATAACGAACCAATCCTCTGATAGAATTATTTTATAGACCTTTCGCCAGCTTTTTATCCTTTAGGTTTTATTGACGATATGTAGAATTGAAGTAACCTGGTTTATGTGAGGCGCAACATGGGGAGGGAGGCAGAGGGAAGAAAATATGAAATAGGTCTATTCGTCTTCATTATAGTCTCCTTGTTCTTCCTTTACATATCTATTTCGGCATCCGCTCTAGCCGAAAGCGGAGATCTATGGATCAATAAGAGCGCCAATCAGTCCTCTTATGCGCAAGAAGAAGATATATTATATACGATAACTTATAAAAACAGAGCAGCCAATGATTATGATGCTGTCGTCATTGAGGATATCTTCCCTGATCTGGATCTCAACCCGGATTGGGATATTTTGGATGTTTCGCCTGCCCCGTCTTCCATCTCTGGAGGCAAGCTGACCTGGAATATAGGCACTCTTAAGCCAGGCAGTGTCGGCTCGATCTCTCTGCTGATCAAGCATCCGGAAATCTCAAGGCAGAATTATAAAGAGACATCCAGCATATCTGGCTACGGATATGTGAATGCGAGAAAAAAAATCTCTTTGTCAAAAGAAGGAAATACGCTCACCAATATAGCATCTATAACTGCAAGTGATGGTACCTCCAATTCCTCCTCTGTGACTGTAGGCATTTCCACTGCATCAAGAGCCATCCTAAAAAGCCAGGAGCATGGCAGTGGCTATTACAAAGAGACTCTCAACTCCAGCCTGGATAATCCAGGGGCCAAGACAGAAATTACCAAAGATCTCTCTGTCAGGCATGGTCCAGTTGAGTTGGACCTGCCAGGCCAAAAGGCCTTGCACCTGAGCTCCTTATGGTATGACCGCAGCGAAGCTGCGACCGATGACGGAAATATAGTCAGTTCAATAAGCAACGAATACAGCTACATGAACTCTATGAATAAGGAGACATCATTTAAAACTGCCGGGAGTGAGGCATCTTATAGTTCATCCGGAAATTTTTCCGGAGGAATTGCTCAGATAGGCTACATCAGGCAGGACACCGGCGGAAAGGTTCCAGGCAAAAAGAGCGATAGCACATACATCTCTGAAACCTACCACGGCGACTTTAATATCGACCAGAGCTTGGACGCATATGGTGAGAGCCCAACATATAGGAAAGAATCCTCAGGAACCGGATTCGTCTCATCGCAAAAGGTCTTTGGCGGCAACTTGAGGTCCGGGGAAGAAGGGAGCGGCTCCTACCATGCAGCCGAGTCCATTCAGAGCGGAACGGCATTAAAGAATATCTCCCTCGCGTACGAGCCCTCTGAGCAGTCGGCCGGCTCATCGAATATCACCTACGCCAGCAAGTGGGGCGAGGTCATGTATGATCGCGATGCTGCAAAAGGCACGGAGATTATGAACCGCTTCAGTTCGGCGGACTACATTCAGAAGGAAGCAGTGATGAGCCCTTCGTACCTCTCCCTGACAGGTAGCTTTGAGGGGACCAATTACCTTAAGGCCAGGGCCATTTCGGATATCGAGAACTCCAACGAAGAGGCCCTGCGTATCGAGCGGCTCCTGACAGGCGAATTCACCCTGGACACCACAATCGCCCTGGGCGGAACGTCCAGGTATGCATACCCGCATATCAACCTCACCAAGAGGGTCCAGGATCGGAGCGATTATACCGTTACCTACAGGATCTGGGTCAACAATGACGGAAACGCGACACTCTCCCCGGTGGCCGTTGTGGACCTGCTGCCTCCAGGTGCCAGCTACGTCAGCTCGACCCTTAAGCCGTCTGTACGTGGCCGGATTGTAACCTGGACACTGCAGACCCTGCCCCAGGGCGAGACCACAGTCATAGACCTCAAGGTTATTTTGGCGGACGTCGACCCATCAGCAATCAAAAGGGTGCAGGCAGCCGCTCGATTCCTTGACAGGACTATAATCTCGGCTGACTCTGCATCACCCTATGATACAATTGAGTCGGGGAAGCAAAGAAGCGAAAACGATACGGAGTTGAGACTATTGGAGGAAACCGTCTATGGGGATTGGGCGCCCCCTACATGTTTCAGCCTCAATTCCAGCATTAGCTGCACATGCGAAAGGGACATCGATGCCTATTATAATAACCTCACTGAAGCATGTGCGGAGATTCCGTGAATGTGTGGCCCATCTCATGCAAAGCCACCGATTGAACACAATATCCGAATCAAGAGCGGTGTTGTATCCACCTACCTTGCTGATGGAGTTGGCAGCGCTAAGGCCGAATTTGCCCAGGCTGCCCCCTGACTGGCCGAATATGCCTTCAACGGCCATGGCCATGTCGCCTGATCCTACCATCTTGTTCTCCTGGGAATCGGCAGTTGAGGTTATTCCGCCATAGCTGCCAGACATTGCAGCATTTTGATCGTCTGAAAGCTTCCTGCGCTTTCCATTTCTGTGCTCGCACTCTCATCGTTTGCACTGGAATGTGTCGAGACTGATTCTTGGCCGGCTCTCAAAGAGATTGACAGAAAAGACGGCAGGCTTAAGTGCTTAATAATGGTAGATGGCAAGCATGCCCAAGCGAGAGGATTTCAAAAAGGTGATGATCATCGGATCGGGCCCGATAGTCATCGGCCAGGCCTGCGAATTCGATTATTCCGGAACTCAAGCCTGCAAAGCACTGCGGGCGCAGGGCTACAAGATCGTCCTGGTCAACTCCAATCCGGCAACCATAATGACCGACCCGACCATGGCCGATATCACCTACATCGAGCCCCTAAATTTGCAGAGAATGGCCCAGATCATAGAGAAGGAGAGGCCGGACGCCATTCTGCCCAACCTGGGCGGCCAGTCCGGCCTCAACCTGACATCCGAGCTGGCCAAGGCCGGCGTCCTGGAGAGATTCGGAGTAAAGGTCATCGGTGTCAAGATCGATGCCATCGAACGGGGCGAGGACAGGATCGCCTTCAAGGAGACCATGGCCCGGCTGGGCATCGAGGTTCCCAGGAGCACTGCCGTCTACAGCGTGGAGGAGGCGGTCAAAGCGGCATCCGAGCTGGGCTATCCGGTTGTGGTACGCCCGGCTTACACCATGGGCGGCACGGGCGGCGGCCTGGTCTACAATGTGGAGGAGCTGCAGACGGTCGCCAGCCGGGGCATCGCTGCCAGCATCATCGGCCAGATTCTGATCGAGGAGTCGGTGCTGGGCTGGGAGGAGCTGGAGCTGGAGGTTGTGCGGGACAGCAAGAGCCAGATGATCACCGTCTGCTTCATCGAAAACGTCGACGCCATGGGCGTTCATACCGGAGACTCCTTCTGCACCGCCCCCATGCTCACCATCTCCAAGGAGCTGCAGGACAGGCTTCAGGACTACTCTTACCGAATTGTCCAGGCCATAGAGGTCATCGGCGGGACCAATATCCAGTTCGCCCATGATCCCAGGACGGGCAGAGTGGTGGTCATCGAGATCAATCCCAGGACCTCCCGCTCCTCGGCTCTCGCTTCCAAGGCCACCGGCTTTCCCATAGCCCTCATCTCCGCCCAACTGGCCTCTGGCCTCACCCTGGATGAGATACCCTACTGGCGGGATGGAACTTTGGAAAAATACACTCCCTCCGGGGATTATGTGGTGGTCAAGTTCCCCCGCTGGGCCTTTGAGAAGTTCAAGGGAGTGCAGGACCGGCTGGGGACCCAGATGAAGGCGGTTGGCGAGGTCATGGCCATAGGCAAGACCTACAAGGAGGCCCTTCAAAAGGCGGTCCGTTCTCTGGAGAACGGCAGGCACGGCCTGGGATTCGCCAGAGACTTCAATGCCAGGACCCTGGCCGAGCTGATGGCCATGCTGAGGGAGCCCACCTCCGAGCGGCAGTTTATCATGTACGAGGCTCTGCGGAAGGGGGCGAGCGTCTCAGATCTGCAGGATGCTACCCACATCAAAGCCTGGTTCATCGAGCAGATGAAAGAGATCGTGGAGCTGGAGGAGGAGATCCTCAAGCACAGGGGCAGGGTGCCGCCGGACGATCTGCTTCGCCGGGCCAAGGTGGACGGATTTGCCGACAAATACCTGGCCCGGCTGCTGGCTGTCCCCGAAGAGAGGATTCGCAGCCAACGGATTGCCCAGGGGGTGGTGCAGAGGTGGGAGCCGGTCAGGGTGAGCGGCGTCCCGAATGCCTCGTACTATTATTCGACATACAGCTCATCCGCTGGCAGCTCTGAGCCAAAAACTGTGTCTTCCAGCCAGGCTGCCCGGAGCAGACGAAAGGTGATGGTCCTGGGCGGCGGGCCCAACCGCATCGGCCAGGGCATCGAATTCGACTACTGCTGCGTTCATGCCGCCTTTGCCCTGCGGGAGATGGGCTATGAGACCATCATGGTCAACTGCAATCCAGAGACGGTCTCCACAGACTACGACACCTCGGACCGGCTTTACTTCGAGCCCCTCACCGTCGAGGATGTGCTGAGCATCTATGAGCAGGAGAAGCCGGAGGGAGTCATCGTCCAGTTCGGAGGCCAGACGCCTCTGAATATCGCCAGAGAGCTGGCTGCGGCAGGGGTGAAGATCCTGGGCACATCGGTTGACGCCATCGACCTGGCCGAGGATCGGGACCGCTTCCGGATGATGATGGAGCAGATGAACATCCCCATGCCGGAGTCAGGGATGGCGGCGAGCCTCTCCGAGGCCCGGGCGGTGGCCCGGAGGATCGGCTATCCCCTCATGGTGCGCCCCTCCTATGTCCTGGGCGGGCGGGGCATGGAGGTCATACACGACGAGCAGATGCTGGAGCAGTACGTTCAGGCGGCGGTGGATGTCACGCCGGAGAGGCCCATTCTCATCGACCGCTTCCTGGAGAACGCCCTGGAGACGGAGGCGGATGCCCTGTCGGACGGCAGGGACGCCTTTGTTCCGGCGGTGATGGAGCATATTGAGCTGGCTGGCATTCACTCTGGGGACTCGGCCTGCGTGATTCCGCCGGTGAGCATCTCTGAGGATCACCTGTCCACCATCAAGGACTACACCCGCAGAATCGCCCGAGGCCTCGGCGTGGTAGGGCTGATGAACATGCAGTACGCCATTGAGAAGGACCGGGTCTATGTGCTGGAGGCCAATCCCCGCGCCTCGCGCACGGTGCCCCTGGTCTCCAAGGTCTGCAATGTCTCCATGGCCGGCATAGCCACCAGGCTGATGATGGGCTCGAGCCTGGCAGAAATGAATCTGGCCGAGAGGAAGATCCCCCACTTCGGAGTCAAGGAGGCGGTCTTCCCCTTCAACATGTTCCCGGAGGTCGATCCCTTGCTGGGGCCGGAGATGAGGTCCACCGGCGAGGTTTTGGGGCTGGCCGAGTCCTTTGGCATGGCCTACTTCAAGGCGGAGGAGGCGGCCAAGCCGGCTCTGCCCGAAAATGGCACAGTGCTGATCACCGTGGCCGGCGGTGACCGTGAGGGAGCGCTCCCCGCCGCCCGCCAGTTTGCCGCCCTGGGCTTTGAGATCAGGGCCACTAGGGGCACGCATGACTTCCTGGCCGGGCACGGCATAGAGACGACGCCCATTCTAAAGCTGCACGAGGGGCGGCCCAACATCGACGATGCCATCAAGAACGGCCAGATCCAACTGGTGGTCAACACTCCCATCGGCAAGGCCAGCCAGTACGACGACTCCTACATCAGAAAGGCGGCCATCAAGTACCGGGTGCCCTACATCACCACCACCGCCGCCGCCCTGGCAGCCGCAAAGGGAATCGCTGCTTTTAGAAATGGCAGATCAGGAGTGAAGTCGCTGCAGGAGTACCACGCCGGCATAAAGTAGGGAGGACTGGCGTCTCCTCCGCTCTGCCGGGCAGAGCCAGCGGCTCAGGGCCGGTTGAACTTGAGGGCGAGAGCTGCCCATGTGAAGCCCGCACCGCTGCTGGCCATGACCGCCAGGCAGCCGGGCCTCACCATCCCCCGCTCCCAGGCTCTGGCCAGGTTGAAGAGGGTATCCACAGTCCCCATGTGGCCATATTCCCGGATGGAGGTCAGTGTCTTCTCCTCACCCAGGCCCACCGACCTGAATATATCCTGGGAGAGGCTGCGTTTTACCTGGTTGGTGAAGAGAAGATCGATGTCCGATAGGCTGCATCTGCTCATCCGCACGGCTCTTTCTATTACCTTCACATAATTTTCCAGATAGGTCTCGGAGAAGATCCTGTCCAGGCCTGCCGGGTCCTGCACACAGATGTATCCGCACCGCTTGTCCCCGTGCTGTGGAGAGGGAATCCTTGTCCCGCCCAGGGGGACCTTGACGCAGTCCGCCGTCGAACCCTCCGTGATAGAAGCGTAGCTGCAAATGCGATTTGCCGCTTCTTCTCCGGCATCGATCTCGCTCTTCTCTATCAGGGCGGCAGCAGCCCCATCTCCCACCATGAAGAGGGAGAGGGAATTGGAGTCGGTGTAATCGATGTAGGGAGAGAGCTTCTCCGAGCAGACCACCAGAGCATACTTTTTTTCTTTGTGGCTGAGGAGGAGGCTCTTGCAGATGTTGATCCCCAGGTTTCCGCCGTTGCAGCCGTTTTTAACCTCAAAGGCGTAGCAGTCCTCAGCCCCCAGGGCATTTTGAATTCTGGCGGCGGGAGACCAGATCCTGTAATCGTAAAAGCTTGCCCCGCAGTAGGCAATTATGCCGACCTGATTCGCATTAACTCCCGCCTTATCCAGAGCCAGCCGGGCAGCGGCGATCCCCATGTCGGAGGGATGCTCATTTTCGTCTGAGACATGCTTTTCCATCATCCCGATCTTATCCTCCAGCACAGCCAAAGGTATGCCGGAGATCCTGGCCATCTCCCGGCTGGTAAGCGTCTTTTCAGGAATGTAGTAGCCGATGGAGGCAATGCCCACACTCTCTCTCATAATCCGGGCGTAGTGAACTGATCTGATCTAAAAGCTTGCGCATGAAAAATAGGCCTACTGCTAAAAATCAAACAGCGACTTCTGCCTGGCCGCCTTCTGCACCCCGCCCTCAGAAAAGGCAAAGAGGC
>CAYQKI010000076.1:0-5264 GCA_964418105.1 uncultured Methanotrichaceae archaeon
CAGGATGCGAGGCGTGCCGTTTTCATGGAGGCCGGGCTGGCTTTCATGGGGGTCTGTGATCCGGGGGTGATCAGTTGGGGCAAGATGATGCATCAGGCCCTCGCTTTTACCTATCTGGACGTCTGGCAGTGGTGGCTGGTTCCCACCGGCCTGGCCCTCTCCGCAACGCTGGTCGGCATCAGCCTTCTCTCTTTCAGCCTGGAGGCGGCCATGGACCCCAGGCTGAGAAGTATTACAAAGCACGGCAGAGCGAGGTTGGCATGACTCTATCCATCAAAGGCCTGGAGCTATCTTTCGGCGAGACGCAGATATTGAGAGGTATAGACCTTCATATGGAAAGGGGCGATTGCCTGGCCCTGGTGGGCGAGTCGGGTGCAGGGAAGACCACCCTGGGCCTGGCCATCATGGGTCTGTCTGGAGGGACTGCATCCGGGCAGATCCTCTTTGCGGGGAGGGACCTGCTCAGGATATCCGGAGAAGACTTCAGGGAGCTGCGGGGATCGGAGATGGCTATGGTCTTTCAGAATGTCGAGGATGCCCTGGACCCGGTGCAGCGAATCGGCGATCAGATAGCAGAAGCCATTCTGGTTCACAGGAGCATGAAAATCGAAGACGCCTGCCGCCTGGCGGAGCATCACCTGCTCTCCGTGGGCCTTGATCGAGAGAAGGCGAGGATGTTTACCCATCAGCTCAGTGGAGGGGAGATGCAGAGGGTTCTGATTGCAATGGCACTGGCCAACGATCCGGAGCTTCTCATACTCGACGAGCCGACGGCATCCCTGGACGCCCTCACCAAAGCTGAAATAATCGAACTGCTCCGCTCTGCTGTGTCCGGGAGAATGTGCCTGGTCATAACTCACGACCTCTCCCTTGCAGCGTCCTTTGCCGATAGGATAGCGGTGCTTTACGCCGGCCGCATCATGGAGATGGGCTGGACGGAAGAGGTATTGAGAGATCCCCGCCACCCCTACACCCGCGGCCTGATCCGTTCCTATCCGGCAATGACCGCCACCAAAGACCTGCAGGGCATTTTAGGGCAGATGAGGCACCGCCTGCCAGGCTGCCCGTTCCACCAGCGCTGCACCCAGAGAATTGATATTTGCAGCAGTCGGATTCCAGAGCTCAAGCCCGAGGGCGGCAGGATAATCGCCTGCCACAGAGGCGGCATAGTCCCTCTTCTGGAGATAGAGGGCCTGAGCGTGGCTCTTGCCTCCCGCCCCATCCTCAGCGACCTGAGCCTCACCCTCTTCGAAGGCGAGACGGTAGCCCTGGTGGGCGAGAGCGGATCGGGAAAGACGACTCTCTCCAGGGCTATCATGGGGCTGCATGAAGCTGACCGGGGCACTGTGCTCCTGGAAGGCTGCAGGGTAACGAGGAGGGACTCCGCCTTTTTCAGCCGTGTGCAGATGATCTTTCAAAATCCCCGGCAATCCGTCAGCCACCGCATGAATGTGCTGGAGGCAGTCATCGAGCCCCTGAAGGTGCAGAAGAAGGGCAGCAGTGAGCAGATGCTGCAGAGGGCTAAAGAGGTTCTAGGCATGGTTGAGCTGCCGGTTGATGATGATTTTCTCAGGAGGTACCCTCATCAGCTCTCCGGGGGTGAGGTGCAGCGAGTGGCCATTGCCAGGGCTTTAGCTCTCGGCCCCAAGCTATTGATCGCCGATGAGCCCACGTCGGCCCTGGACCCCAGCGTCCAGGCCAAGATCCTGAAGCTGCTCATGAATCTGCAGGACAGGATGGGCCTGGCCATGATCTTTGTCACCCACGACATAGCTTTAGCCAGAAAGATCAGCGATAGGATGGCAGTTATGCACAGGGGACGGATTGTGGAGGAGGGAAAGACGAATGAGATCCTCATGTGTCCGGCTCATCCTTACACCAGAAGTCTTGTAGACTGCGCTTTAAATTCAGTTTCTTTCGGGCGGCACTACCCAGCGTATGCACAGACCGGCCAGCAGGCAAAAGAGCCCCAGGTAGAGGAATACGGGCAGGAAGTTGTCATTGCTTCTGTCCAGCAGGTAGCCGGAGAGGGTAGGCCCCAGGGGACCGGCTACAAAGCCGTAGGCTGCGAATGTCAGCCCGAAGATGGCTCCGAAGTGCTCCAGGCCGAAGCAGTCTGCAATCAGAGGTGCTGAAACCGAGAAGAGCGTTCCGAAGGAAAAGCCCACTACGGCAGCCAGCAGGGCGGCGCTGAAAAGCTCTTTCGACCAGGGCAGGGCGAAGTAGGCGAGGCCTGCCGCCAAAAAGGCGAGGCTCATCACTTCATTTCTGCCCAGCTTATCGGAGAGTATGCCGCTTATAAACCGTCCGGCTCCGTTGGTCAGGTTGAAGGCGGTGAGGATAAGTACTGCCGACTGTGGCATAAGGCCTAAAGAGAGGCCAAAGCCGGTTGAGAGGACGGTCATGGATACGCCCGCCGCTCCCGCCAGCGTCCAGACAATCCAGAGCAGCCAGAAGCTTCTCGTCCCCAGGGCCTCACTCACGGAAAACGACTTCTTCAGGCTGATGATCGCTTTGCTCTTTTCTGCTTTGCCGTCCCCCTCAAACGCGGCAATAGACCACTCTGGAGGTGGCCGGCAGGCCCAGGCTCCGGCCAGGCCAAAGATCATGGTGAGCAAGGCTGCCGCCAGGTTCAGATCCCGGTATCCCAGGATTTGCAGTCCCTGGCTGAATGCCGGAGCCATCACTCCGGCGGCCAGGCCGAAGACCATGCTGGCCGTGCCGGCGGCAAGCCCCCTTCGATGGGGATACCACCACTGCACCAGGGTGAGGGCCGGAACGTAGACGAAGCAGGAGGCCAGGCCGTTTACGGCAGCCCAGGCGTAAATGCAGAGCATAGAATGGGCAGATGCCGCCACCAGCGAGGCGAAGGCAGTGAGGATGATCCCCAGGGATATCATCTTCCTCGGTCCATAGTGCTCCTGCCAGCGGCCCACCAGGAACATGAAAATCCCCACAGCAGCGAGCATGAAGAAGATGGTCAGGCCCGTAGCCGCCCGGCCCACATGAAACATCTCCTGCCAGACGGCAGCCATGACGCCGGGAAAGCCGAAGGTGAGGGCACCCGGCCAGAAAACCGCCGTGCAGGAGCCGATGAGGGCTGAAAGGGCTTGACTGTTTCGGGGCAATTGAAATCAAATCTCCTGCAGCATGGCAGCACTAATTATCCGGTAGCATGCCGGCACGATACATGTGGCTTTCGGCTGGAATAAACCATAAGCCTTAAGTCGCATCGCTGCACATGGAATATATTGGCGTTGAAGGCATGATAACGGTTTCAGTTCAATCATCTTCACGGCATTCAGCTATTTCAGTCCATCTGCTCCATTCGTTTCAGGCCGATCGCGGCTGCTATTGGCCGCATCCCTTTCTGCTCATTATTCTCCTCCTGGCCGGTTCGGTCCTGGCCAGCCAGAATGCCTCCGCCATCCTGGATGGAGGTCTGGGGCTGTCGGCTGATCAGCTCATCGACGCCAGCCGGGGCGATTATGTCCTGGATTTGGGCATTGCTGCCACACCCCAGCAGTCCAGGGATATCTGGGAGAGTGAGAGTGGCATCAACTTCAGCAAGTCAGAGACTATAGCGGAGAGCTCAGGCACGCCTCAGTCCACACGGAGCGCCAGCGAAAAGCTGCAGTACAGTGCAGATATATCATCAAGCCCTGATGAATCCAGGCGGGAGGGGGCGGTGGCAGCCTCTGTGGCCTCATCTCTGCCGGCATCCGGCTGGACATCTGACTCCAATCAATCCGGTTCGCCTGCCGAAAATGCTGCTGGAAACTGGACATTCCGGCTGACGGACGATAAGACAGCCATCCTGGCCCTCAACCTCTATCAATCCGATGGCGTCCTCTTCGGTTCGGGAAGCATGAACGACGGGGGCGATTCGCTGAAATCCCAGGCATCCGGCTGGATCGATGGCAGAAATTTGAGCCTGGATGTGACCACTTCAGGAGACGTGCGCCTCTACCGGCTGTCCCTCTCCGCCAGACCGGCATCAGAAGAGAATATCTCAGATGCAGGGCCAACCGCCGTCTGGGGCAGCTTCCGGGCATATGCTGCCGGGAAAGCCTCCTGGACGGGCACGGCAGAGGGAGATAAAAGGAATTGATTGGAAAAATTAACAATATCGTCAGGCACATCAGAATGAGGTCCAATTTCAGCATCGAAAGCGAGGATGACGAGTGGCTGCCCTGCTGCTCATCCGGCTGGGCGGAGATGAGCCACAGGGATAAAGTGGGGCACAGCGCTGATTCCGTCTTTGACTGCACCTGCTTTGAGGCTGAGAAAAAGAGATAATAACCCCTGCACCATAAGCTCTCGCTCAAGTTAAAACAGCCAAGAGGTAATGAAGTGACAGTCAAAAGAGAACAGGTGCTAATTGAGGCTCTGCCTTACATTCGCGAGTTCTATGATTCGATAATGGTCTTCAAGATAGGCGGCTCTATCATGTCCGACCGCACAGTGCTGGAGGACTTCATCCAGGATGTAGTGCTCCTGCGCTACATCGGCATTCACCCCATAATTGTGCACGGCGGTGGCCCGGAGATCTCCCAGGCCATGGAGAAGTTCGGCAAGAAGGCTGAGTTTGTGGGGGGCCTGCGCGTCACCGACAAAGAGACATTGGGCATAGCGCGCATGGTCCTGCTCGGCAACATCAATGCGGAACTTGTCAATCTCATAGGCAAGTACGGGGGCAAAGGCATCGGCCTATCCGGTCAGGACGGCATGTTCCTCAAGGCGAAAAAGAAGGCTGCCCTCAAGATGGAGGGAATGCAGCCTGTGGACCTGGGATTTGTGGGAGATGTGGACAAGGTCGATCCGGAGATACTGATGATCACAGCCGGCAAGGGCTACATTCCTGTGATATCGCCAATTGCTGCCGACGATGAGGGCAACAATCTCAACGTAAACGCCGATACCGTAGCTGGAGCTGTGGCTGTGGCCATGAGGGCCAAGAAGTTCTTCTCCATAACCGATGTGGAGGGTGTGCGCATGAATCCGGACGATCCGGCGAGCGTCATATCCGAGTTTCCGGCCTCAGACTTCGACCGTCTGGTTTCAGAGGGCGTCATCAGGGGCGGCATGATACCCAAGGTTGAGGCCTGCGTGCGCGTGGTAAGGGGCGGAGTGGAGAAGGCCCACATCATCGACGGCAGAAAGCATCACGCCATTCTTCTGGAGCTTCTCACACCGGAAGGCGTGGGGACGATGATAAGCAGAAGCTGAAGCGCCTCCCGCTTCAGCCCAAAAAGCCCTCAATT
>CAYQKI010000076.1:5364-10516 GCA_964418105.1 uncultured Methanotrichaceae archaeon
TAGCAAAGCTGTTTTGGGGCGGAATGAGAACATCCTTCGTGCCGGTCATGAATATCGGGATGAGCATCCAGAAACTCCCGGGGATAGCATGCCTCTGCCGTCCACAGCAGGTAATCATGGGCCGATAGATCTGTCCTGGGGGTGAAGTACTTCTCGATCTCTGGTGGGTGATAAACCCGCGACGGCCCCCCGGCGGCTGCAGCACCCAGCAGCAGGCGTTCGATCCGTATTCCCAGGGCATCCATCAATCCCGCGGCATCATCTGCCATCTGCTTGATGGTGAGCGGTCCGGCAGCCTGGTCCATTATCATGAGAACAGGCTCTCCTTGGCCCGTCATCTGGTAGTACATCTTTATGTCGCCGACTGATACTATCCCTGAATTCATAACCTGTCCATGGTCAGATCTCCGTAAAAATTTTTCGGCCACAGGAAATGATTAAAATAGGGTTCCCGCCGGGTCATAAATAACAGACACCGGCCTTCCGGACAACTGGGACAGCAGCCACGGGTCTGTTCCGGCATAGGCGGATTGAAGGTTGCTGGATTCGGATTGATTGATGACGATGGGAATAAAGGATGTCAGGCTGGCGGGATAGTACCATTGGGGCGCAGTTCCTGGCGGATAAAGCGTGCCGTTTCTAAGGCTGTAGCCCTTTGGGGCGCTGCCCCAGTTCCAGAGATTATTTTGAGTCTCCAATGTGCTGGTAGGCATCGTCCCGTACTTTTCCAGCCAGGAGGCACCGAACTCGCTTCCCACATCCTGATAGCCTTGCGTCGGGATAGTGTTCATAAATCCCAGCAGCATGCAGAGCACTGCCAGCAGCGATATCTTCATTGTTCCCGCTTGAGTTTCTCATGGCTAATAAAATTAATGGTAGAGGCCAGATAGCTGGTCGACCTTCTGCCCACAAGACTGTATTCAATATCCGGCGTGGTTGAGCCTCAGGACGTAATAGGTCTGCACGGCACGGGCATCGTACCCGGGGCTAGCAGGCGCAGCCGGGGGCTGTGAACCCCAATCGGATAGATTTTTAGAGGCATTCTCCAGGTTTTGGAATTGGACAGCCCCATCCATCCCGCCTAAAGATGCGCCGGAGGCGTTCTTTGAGATATTGATGGAAGAATTGGCTGTGGAATTGTTGGTAAGCTGATTTAATAGAACGCTGCCGTCGCTTCCTCCAAGGCTGACGGTCGGTCTGCTTTCAGCCGCCACCAGTAGGGCGAACAGCAATACAGCGCTCAGTAGCATTGCCATTAAAATCGATTTACATTCACTCATCTCATTCCCCTAGTGGGGTTCTATTGCTGAATATAAATATGCTGCGCTGCCTCATCCCGCCGGAAGGAGGCAGAGAATGAAAGAATTGGGCAGATGTGCTTTTCATGCACATCCTGCCTGATCAATAGACCTCGCCGAATGCCTCGAAGTAAGCCTTTTCATGCTTGCAGGCCGGGCACTCATCCGGAGCCAGAGCCCCTTCATGCATATATCCGCAGTTGCGGCAGCGCCAGACGATCTTCTTCTCCCGCTTGAAGACGGTCCCCTGGTCCAGATTTTTCTTCAGGGCGAGAAATCTCTTTTCATGCCCCTTCTCGGCTGCAGCGATATTGAGCAGGGTGGCGGCAATCTCCGGGAAGCCCTCCTTTTTGGCTACCTCGGCAAACCCGGGATACATTTCAGAGTACTCATGCCGCTCTCCATCAGCCGAGCCCTGCAGATTGGCAGAGGTGCCGGCAATGACTCCGGCCGGAAAGCGTGCATTAACCTCGGCTTCCCCTCCTTCCAGGAGCTTGAAGATCACCTTTGCATGCTCTTTTTCATTGTCGGCGGTGTCCAGGAATATGGCTGCTATCTGCTCGTAGCCCTCCTTTTTGGCCTGGGAGGCGAAGTAATGGTATCTATTCCTTGCCTGCGATTCCCCGGCAAATGCCGTCATGAGGTTCTTCTCAGTCTCAGTACCTTTAAGGCTCTTCATTTCTTTGTCTCCTGATCTTATCTTAATATCATCTCGATTTGAGGCGATATCATACTTTGATGTTTATGAGCCGCAATCTTTTTAACCGTTTCCGTGGCTGAATGGGCAAATGAGGCGAAAGAATCTCCGTCTCGGATTAAAAGGCAGCAGCCGAATGGATTTACCATGTGGGACGGATGGATTAGAAGAAGGATCATCTGGTATTTGAAGAAGAAAGAGGTAATGGCCTGGCGGGCCAAGCGCCGCGGCGAATGCGCCCGGTGCGGCAGGTGCTGCAGCCTATGTCTGGCCCACGACAGCAAGAATAAGCGCTGCAGAATTTACAGAATACGCCCCAGCGTCTGCAAGGCTTTTCCCCTGACGCCCGAAGATGTGGCAAATATTCATACCTGCGGGTTTTATTTTGAAAGATAATTAAAGCACCTCTTCCAGCTCATCTCTCTTCAAAAGGTGAACCTCGATCATGTGATGGGGGTGGTAGCGCGTCTTGGCCTCGCGTATCCCCTCGACGCCCATATCGCTCTCCCGGTTGATGTAAGTGAATTTTCCTGCCAAAATCCTGGCAGTCTCGGCATTGATCGCCCGGTAGATTCCCTTGCAGTCCGGCAGCCCCTTTTCAAAGTGGACCAGTGCTGTATCGCTATTTAGCCCTTCAAATAACGATATTGCTCCGATCCTGCCCTTCGACCTGACAGCAAGGCCAGTGAGTCCCAGATCAAAAAAGTGGTTGAGGGCATAGTCCAAGGCCAGCTTCTCTCCGGCCAGCATGGGATCGGAGTCGCAGTCCTTCCAGTCGCACCACTTCTCCAGAAAGTCAGCTACCTCTCCAATATTTCCCTCTCCAATCATCTCTATCTGCGGCTGGCAGGTCTTCAGGAACTTGTTGAGCTGATGCCTGATGGTCAGATAACTCTTGCCAGAAAGCTCCGCCAGGTCTTTGGCCAGGTAGACATAATCGAAGTAGTCTCTCCTGGCATGGAATTGCAGATCCGGATACAGCTCTGCAATCCAGTTCACGCTGCCCGGATCGAGGATCACAAAGGGATATTGATCTTCGCTTTCTATGGAAAGCTGTAGCAGGTCCGCGAGAAGCTGTTCATTGCGGGGTCCGATGGGCGGGCGGTAGCGGGTATTTCCGGCGATGGTGCTGGAGAGCAGCAGGCAGCCGTCCAGATAGGAATAACGATAGTGGGCATAGCTGTTCCAGCAGACCATGTTGGTGAATGTATTGTCGCTGTGGACCTGGGGATAGTCAGCGTAGTGCCTGGCGAAGAGTTCCCGGTCCATGAGGGTGACGGGCTGAAAAGACGTGGCGCTCAGCATCTTTCATCCCTCTCAGAAAGGATCATGGGCACATGGCCGGGCATGGGTACAAATCCCATTGAGCGGTAGAAGTCCTCCTTGCCGGGCTCGGCTATGAGGGCGATCCAGGTGAGGTTTTGCTTCCTGCATTCGTCCAGCAGCTTTGCCAGGATCATCCTTCCCACTCCCCAGCGCCTCCATTCCTCTGCCACCACGAGGTCCTGAATATATGCATCGGCCATACCATCTGATATCACACGCCCCATACCCACGGCTCTGCCGGTAGAAATATCAATCGCCAGGGCGAAGGCAAAGCTCGCCGCCATCAGATCGCCCACTCTTCCTGGGTCCATCTCCTCCTTCCACCACCCTGCCGCCTGGTAGAGATCCACTATCTCCTGATGCGGCCAGGATTTGGCCAGGATGACTTTGATCCGGCTCTCCTCGTTCATGAGATCCAGTTGAATTGCATAAAATTGAAGGCTTCTGGCATTTAAAATCAGGTGGCTTCTGATGGGCACCCGTGAGCTTCAGATTATTATAATTTAACGTTTATTAAAAGCTCACTGAGAAGTCATTCCCGTTCAGTCCACCCTCATGAACAGCTTTCCCTCGGCTCCGCAGACAGGACAGACTCCGGGAGCTTCCCTCTCCACGGTATTGCCGCAATAGGGGCAGACGTAGTAGGGGAACGACTCCTGTCCGGCGGCCAGCCCAGCCAGCAATTTCTTGTAGAGAACTGAGTGGATTTTCTCCACCTCGTTAGCGTAGTGGAAAGATGTCTCTGCTGCCTTGTTGCCCTCGGCCTTTGCCGTCTCGATCATCCTGGGATACATCGCCTCCCACTCCTCATCCTCTCCGGAGATGGCTGCCTGCAGGTTCTCCCTGGTCGACCTGATAGCCTTGAGCGCCCTCAGGTGATTGTTGGCATGGACCTCCTCCGCAGCAGCCGCCGCCCTGAAAAGCCTGGCCGCCTGGGCGAATCCTTCCTTGTCCGCCCTGGCTGCAAAGGCGCTGTACTTGCGGTTGGCCTGCGACTCGCCGGCAAATGCCTCTTTAAGATTCTTCTCTGTGTTGGACATGGTTGATTCCTTCCTTTTGCTTTCCACAGTCTGCTTTTCACAGCCGATCTTTTAGCTTATCTACCTATGCCCTGTATTGTGGGATGGGCCTTGTTGATGCAAATGGAGATAATGGGCTGGCTGAGCTGGCCATGGAATTCATGCCTCGCCAATAATTGGCACGAGTTGCAGACGAACGGACAGGCAGACTTCGCGGCAGGTCCTGAGGGTGCAGGTGAAGGCAGCGCGAAGGCCGGGGCGGAGAAGGGAAAAAGGACAAAGATTGTTCGCGAAATCCTAGCAAGCGCTAATGATAGCGATTATCAGGACTTGGCAATAAAAAAGTTGGTGATAAGGCGGTTTGGCCTAGAGCTGGTTATTCAGTGCTCTCCTGCTCTGGCAAGCTCTCAGGACTCTGATGGCCTTCTGCTCTTCGCGTTTGCGCTTGAGTTTCATCTTCTTGTCTCTGGCTTCACTCATGATATAATCACCTTTTTCTATTGCATTGATGGAGATATGAACCTTTTTAGTAATGATTTATCATTATTATCAGAATACGTCAGCCATCCTACCATTGATTCCGGTTTTCCCAGGAGATGAAATGCGCCTGAATAAAATGGGACCCTAAGGATGGGAGATGGGAGGGATAATTGATGCAATTTCTCTCCCATCAAGCCCTCTCTACAGCCTTCCTATTTAGGCCAGGATCCTGATGGCCTCGTCAGCCGTCTTTCCCTTGTTCACTATGGCGGCTATGGCCTGGGTCATCTTCACCGGGTCCTTATGCTGGAAGACGTTTCTGCCTATGGCCA
>CAYQKI010000077.1:0-10373 GCA_964418105.1 uncultured Methanotrichaceae archaeon
CTCCTCGGAGATGAAGCGCACCACCTCCTCCGTGCCCGCCAGGCGGGAGGGCAGCACCAGGTGGCGGACGAGGAGCCCCCGCACCGCCAGGCCGTCTTCGTCCAGCGCGAGATCCCCGACCTGGCGGTGCATCTCCAGGAGGGCGGCTTTCATGACGGCCACGTAGTCCGGTGCCTGGGAGTACTTCTCAGCGGGGCCGTTCTGCCCAAACTTGGCATCCGGCATGTAGATGTCGAAGATGCCATCCAGCAGGCGCAGAGTATCCACCGAATCGTAGCCGCCGCTGTTGTAGACCAGGGGGACAGTGAGGCCGCCCTGCCGGGCCAGGACGAGCGCCTCCAGGATCTGAGCCGCGACGTGAGTGGGGGTCACGAAGTTGATGTTGTGGCAGCCGCCATCCTGCAGGGCCAGCATCATTTTCGCCAGCTCCTCTGCCGTCACCTCCCGCCCGGCCCCCGCCTGGCTGATATCCCAGTTCTGGCAGAAGGCGCAGGCGAGATTGCAGCCGGAGAAGAATATGGTGCCGGAGCCAAAGCTACCTACCAGAGCAGCCTCCTCCCCAAAGTGAGGCGTGAAGCTGGCCACGCGGGCAAGCCTGCCCGTCCGGCAGAAGCCGCGCTCGTCCTGCAATCGATCCGCTCCGCAGCGGCGGGGGCAGATGTCGCAGCTTGCAAGGCGCGCGAGGGCGGCGCGGGCGCGTTCCTGGAGTGTCTCCAGGGGGATCTGGTTGTAGGCGGCCAATGCAGTTACCCTTTCATTCGCCGAGCCAGCGATCTCTTCGATCGACGACCGCCCTGGCGTTTTCGGTGAGCACTATCCTCTGCGCTTTATGTCTGCCGCTCTTGGTGATTACAGTAGGGGAGCTTATCTTTCTGGCCTCGGCGACGATGCGATGGCCGGAAACGGCATCTCCTACTTCTCTGCCGATCACTTCATCGCCCCCAGTTTGCCCTCTTTCTCCAGCTCGTCCATTATCCGGCAGACAAGGTCGTAGTCGAGCTCCAGGTCAGAGCTGGCATCCGAGGCATAGGCTTCCCCTTTCATTCTAAAATAGCCTGAAACCTCCTTCTTGGCGGTTTCAAAATCTACGTCCCGGTATTCGATGACTTTAATGGCAGCCAGCTTTTCACGAACAGCTTCGCGAATAAAATCGGAGCTGTTCAGGTACATTCCGGCATCAATAAGGCGGTTTATCTGATCTATCTCATTTCGGGTCAGCTTGGTGCCCATCACTTTGCCTGAACCAGACAGGCTACTGATATCTGCGCCCATGTGTGTTTTATTAGTTTTAACTAATTAATGGGGATTTCGGTTGATAATCACCAAACCGTCGCTTGGAAAAGAAAGCAAGGTACTCTGCAATCATAGCCTGGGAAAGGAGGATCTTTCCGAGGTACTTGACAAGCTGGATGTAATTGAGCCCTTGGGTGGCGGAGTCAAAGAGTTGATATTCCATGGAGTTCCTTTTCTCTAGATCTAAGGAGGTATCTGAGATATGGACGATATGGATGTAGTAATTCTCAAAGCAATTTACGAGAAGTCACATAATTCTCTTATTGCCCCACTCTTCCTCATAGAGAAGTTTGGCATCTCTGATGAGGAGGTCGGAGACAGATTAGAGATAATGGACGAAGACGGATATGTAAAAGCCGCAAGAGGCACATACTCTCCCGGCATGAGCCTTTTAAATGGTATAAATTATATTGGTATTGCCGCAAAAGGACGGCAAATTTTGAGGGATAAAAAGTTAATTTAAAATCTAAAAAGATTCAATTCGCAGGAAGGTGAGGGATGTTGCAGGAAAACGCAGCAGACGAGGATAAAATCGCTCTTATAAAAAATATCACAGATGTCTTGGAAGCCGACTATTACAATCGAATGCAGGTTTTAGATAGTCAGTTCATTGAGTTGAATTTGGGCACTCCTGGGCAGGAAGATTACGCGCTCATGCAGGATGCTATAACCATGCTTCAAGAGCAGATACGGGATAGTAATAATTTGGAGTATACGGATAATGATTACGAGGAAGTGACAAAAGAGTTCTATGAAGAGCTTCTCGATGAGGAGGGGATCATGGACCGACGCGGTAGGGCAGTCATTGACTTTGTAATCAATAGGCTGAAATGCGTCCGTCCACAAAATTTTTTTATCTTTTGCTTCCTTATGAGGCCTTTTTCTCTGCCGCCTGCACCATCTCTTCCGGCAGCTTGTACTCTTGAGCTATCTTCAAGGCCTTGCGATAAAGGCCGGATTTTATATATATCTCGTAGGATTTCATGGCAGCTTCCATCTCCATCTCTTGCGGAAGTTTGAATTCCTCGGCAATCTCTGTTGCGTTCTTAACAAGACCAACACTCATGCTTTTATTGAAGGCCTGAACGGCAGCCTCTCGGACCATATCCTCGGGAAGTCCGAATTCTCTAGCATATTCAGCAGCAGCTCGGTAAAATTCACTATCAATTTTTCTGTAGAATGATCTCTTAGCAGCTACAAGGACTTTATCAACGGGAAGGTCGTATTTCTTGGCCAGACAAGCGGCAATAGAATATTCGCCTTTCTTCATATTGGCATCATAGGCTTTGCGAACGGCCTCCGTCAAAAGATCATTTGGCAGGCTGAAGTCGGACTTAATCTTTGCTGCTTCCTGGTAAGCACCCAGGTTCATCTTTACGGCAAACTGCCTCGCATATTCAGCTAGCTTACTATCAACCATAGCATACTCCCTAAATCTATTATTACTTTTTTATTTAATTTAATTTTTCCATTCAAATGCAATTACTATTTGTTGTCTCAGAATAAGAACTTATGCGCAGAAAATGTCCGCAAAAAAAAGCAGGGATTAATGTGTAAATTGGTGCCTCGCGAAATGACGCCAGTTATGAATCAGCTTATCACTGCATTAATTCGCTGTCATGACTTGATACCATAGATTATAGGCCGCCTGCGACTGTCCTTGTTCATTGAGATGGTCACATAACATTAGCAATAGCATGGCTCAAGCTTCGTCAAGCCTGTTTTTTTAGGTGAAGATGCTTTAGGTCATGGACAAACTATTTGAAAGTTAAGGCTATCACGTATTTAATGTGAAGGTGAAAACTGATGCCTGATGAGACCCTCCTGGGTGGCCTGAAAGGAAAATTAATAGATGTGGTCTACACAGTACCCGTTATTGATCGCCTCTTAGAAAAGGGTGAACCGGGTGTAACCAGCGGTATATTAAAGGACGAAGACGCAGACTGCATATTGTTAGAAAAGGAAAATGGCATGACGGAGTATGTGATGAAGGCGGCCATAATAAGAATTGTCCCAAGAGTCAAATAATAGTAAATGATGATAGAATTTGCTCATTTTGAATCGGCAAATTTATAAAATAGTTGCAAAGATAATTATGAATGAAACAGAAAGAAGCAATTTGCTATTGGATTTAAAGAAGACTTGGCCAGAGAAGTTCGCGTCTGATGAAGAGATATTCAGCCATATACATGCTGGAGATAAGATCTTCATAGGCACGGGTTGCGGCGAACCTCAATATCTAGTCCAAGCTCTGGTGAACTTCGTCAGCGCCAATCCCAAAGCCTTTTTCGGAATAGAGATCATACATGTATGGACTCTAGGAACTGCACCCTACCTTGATCATAAATTCCGTGACAACTTCCGAATCGACTCATTCTTCGTTAGCGAAGGCACAAGAAATGCGATCAACAGAGGAGCGGCAGACTACACGCCCATATCTCTTTCTGCTGTTCCGGGACTCTTCCGGAGGGGAATAATACCAATAGATGTAGCCATAATCCAGACATCCCCGCCCGATAAGCACGGATACATGAGCCTGGGAATAAGCGTAGATATAACAATGGCTGCAATCCAGAAGGCATCGCTGATCGTATGCCAGATAAACTCCCGCATGCCTCGCACACAGGGGGATGGATTCATCAATATTAAAGATGTGGATTTCATTATCTCTTACGATGAACCATTGCTGGAATATATGGTAGAAGATCCGGCGGAGAGCATAAAAGCGATTGGAAAGTACATTGCCCGGATCATCGAGGATGAATCAACCCTGCAGGTCGGATATGGGATCGTACCCAATGCTGCAGTCGCATACCTGAATGAAAAAAAGCATCTTGGTGTACATACTGAGCTCTTGAGCGACGGCTTAGTTGATTTGATGCAAAAAGGCGTTGTTGATAACAGCAAGAAGTCCATCGATACGGGAAAGACGGTAGCATCCTATTGCATGGGAAAGATTGAGACTTATGATTTCCTGGATGAGAATCCAACCGTTTTGCTTAGGACCGTAGATTATGTTAACAATCCGTTGATTATTGCCAAGAACAAATTGATGACTGCAATTAATAGCGCCATGGAAATAGACTTAACCGGACAGGCCACGGCTGAATCTCTGGCCGGGACATTCTACTTCGGCATCGGCGGCCAGGCAGATTTCATGAGAGGTGCTGCACTCGCACCAGGCGGCAAGAGCATCCTGGCCCTCCCCTCAACCGCTATAAATGACACTATTTCCAGGATAGTGCCATCGCTCCAGGAGGGGACGGGAGTCACTATCACCAGAGGGGATGTCCATTATGTGGTGACTGAGTATGGAATAGCATATCTGCACGGCAAGAATATCAGGGAACGCGCCATGGATCTCATTGCTATTGCCCATCCCAAGTTCAGGCCGTGGCTCATAGATGAGGCTCGAAAGCTTTTGCTCATCTACAAAGATCAAGCATTTGTACCGGGTGATAATGGAATATATCCTGTAGCTTTGGAGACATTCAGGACAACCAGGAGCGGGATGCATCTTCTCCTCAGGCCGGTGAAGATCGGAGACGAGCCCTTGATGAAGGACTTTTTCTATGCTCTTTCCAGTGAAAGCATGTACCGCAGGTTCATGTCCGTTCGAATGGATATGCCTCATAAGAGGCTACAGGAGTTCGGTGTAGTAGATTACAGTAATCGGATGATGATCCTGGCCATTGTTGAAGGTGATAGCCGGGAGACCATAGCCGCAATTGGACAATATGAGATAAATGAAAAGATGCTTACTGCCGAGGTTGCGCTGGTGGTAAAGGACGAGTATCAAAATATGGGTGTAGGCCATGATTTGCTCTCTTATCTCACCATCCTGGCCAGGCGGAGGGGCTTGCTGGGATTCACGGCCGAGGTCTTGGTTGAGAATAGGCCTATGCTCAATCTCTTCGAAAATATGGGATTTAATATGGAAAAGAGAAGTGAGGAAGGAGTCTACGAAATGTGCATGACGTTCAGAGACTTTGAGGGTTAGCATAATTGCGAATGAGGGGCCGGATGGAGAGGCACGATCTCCGGCGGGCTAAAGAGGGCTCCTCATTCCCGTTGAAAAATATATTAATTCCAAAAAAAGAAGCCGCCCTAGAGGAACCTGATCCCCTTCGGCATCTGCCCCACGCGCCTGCGAAACTCCTCAGGCCAGTCCGCCGGGTCGAGGCCCTTTTGGCTCAGGAACGCCGAGGCCCACCTCTCCAGGCCCACGCCGCTGCACCCGGACCATAGAGCCTCACCGCTCTGGGCCTTGACAGTAAAGCCCTTGGGGTACTTCTCGCCGTTCACAGACAGATTCTGGAATTCTATCCAGTTGCCGTTGTAGGGAAGCACTGCCTCATAGTCCACCGTCCCGGCCCCGCTCATCTCGGACAGACCCGTCTTGCCCTCCTGGGCCATGAACCAGGGCGTAACCCAGGCCGTCCGCCAGGTTAGCTCCAGGATGTCCTCGAAGATGTGCTTGTAGCAGGCCTTCAGCTTCTCCGCCTGCTGTAGCACCTGCTCGCGCGTGCCCAGCCAGACGATCTCAATTCTGTGAAACTCGTCCACCCTCTCGATGCCGTGAATGCCCCCGGACTCGTAGCGGTGGGATGTGCCCGACCGGTCGAAGACGGTTATGGGCAGCTCGTCGTTGGGCAGGGTAGTGCCCTGCAGAAATCCCCAGAAGGTGGGGCACTGGGCGTAGCACATGCCTCCGATGGGCAGGTCGATCTTCTCCTTGACCAGCTCCAGGGGCACCTCGTGGGTGACCTTGTAGTGGTCCATGACCTCCTCCCAGAAGGCCGGGTCGCGGGTCTTGGGGGGGCAGACGAAGTAGATCTCCGGGTAGACGCCCTGGGCGTGGCCGCTCTTCTTCCAGACGTCCCAGGTGTCAAGCTTGGGAAAGATCATCTCCCGGTAGCCCAGTGGGGCAATGATCTCCTCCAAAACGATCTTTTCAAATGTGCGGAAGACATGCGTCGCCTGCGGGCCGTAAATCCACTGGCCCCGGCTGGCACCGTGCTTGATCCAGCCCGCCTTCTGCATCTCCTCGGTGGGATCGCGATTGAATTTGAGCTCGCGGGCCGCGCTCTCCCAGAGAAGCTCCCAGTGCTCGGTCTTGCCTCCGTAACCGCTGTCCAGCTTCTCTTCGAGCAGGCTGATGATCCTGTCAGGTATGCGGTTTTCTATCTCGGACTGGCCAAGCGAGCCCTCCGGCCCCACATCCAGGGCGATGAACAGCTTTTTGCCGTCGAATTTGATCTCCCGCACATAGGGTATCTTATGCTCAATGGCCCGCTCCGACTCAACCTCTATGTCGAACCGGCTGATCTCCATGCCCCGCACTCCGATCCGAAACTGCTTTCCCAGTAGCTCCGATATGGGTCGGCGCAGCCGCAGCAGGGCGTCATGGGCCCGGACATACCTGTCGCTGTCGATTACCAGGTCGATCTTGCTGCCGGACAGCTTCCAGGAGCTGATCCTCGCTCCCTGGCCCTCCGGGGCACCCTTCTGCAGCAATTGCCCGGCATTTCCAAAGAAGTCTGAAAGGGCAGCCTCGGCCTTCTGCGCGTCCGCGCTCAGCCTCAGGCTTGCCTCCAAGTGAAATTTCATCTCTCCTCCGTGCAATATTGTGTCTCTTCCGCTATTTTAATGTTCATCAGCAGGTCGTCAACCGTGGAGAGCAGTGTTCCTATCTTCTCCGTGGAAAACTCCAGGAGCATTCGGTCGTCCTCTGCCAGAAGAGTCATATTGGGCAGGTTGTCCGGCTCTATGGCGGCGGCCACCATCCCGGCAGCCTCCCCGCACAGGGTCAGGCGGGCTTTAATCATGCCGTCATGCCCCGTCTTCCGTCCGGTCGCGCGGCTGCTCCACCGGCAATGCAGCCTGCTTTGCACCGGCTCCCTGCAGTTGCTCTCCCACAATCCCGTCCACCAGAGCCAGAAATCTATCTTCGCTCCCCTGCGGAATGGAGGCCCCGCTGGCTATGGTATGGCCCCCTCCGGCTCCGCCCACCGCGCCAGCCGCCGATCTGAGGGCCACGGAAAGGTCGAGGCCCCTTGATATGAGCGGCTTGCTGCCCCGGGCCGATATCTTGACCATGTCATCCTTATGATTGAGGGTAATGAGCGGCATATCGGTATAGAGATATCTGATGCCAAGGCCGGAGACGATGGCCCCCGCCTCCATGTTCTCAGTCTTCAGATAGCGTATATTCTTCATGGTGCGGCTTTTTTCCCTCAGAATTCCAATCTCCCGTATGATGTGGCCCCTGTACTCAGCGGCCAGCTTGCGAGCCTCCTCAAGGGAGCTTTTATCGCGCAGGCAGAGGGTGAGGCCGAGGCCGGGAAGGTCCCGGTTGCCGCAGGCATTGAGCAGCTCCACCAGTTCCTTGGCGTTTTCCACAACCTCGTGGTTGAGGCGTATGACCTCGCCTATCACCGCATCTGCCGCAAAGCTTCCCTGCATGAGAAGCTTCAATGTGAGGGCGGTGCATAGCCGGTTCAGCTCCTCCTCCGGCAGGCTCTCCACACTGCCGCCTATCTCCAATTCCTTCAGGAAGCAGCGCGCCTTCTCCGGCTGGCCGGTGAAGTCCAGCAGCGGCTCGACGCTTCCGGCGAAGACATCCTCCACCGGCCCGTCGGCTGCCATCTTCAGGCCGGCTTTCAATTGCACTGCTCCGCTGGCCACAGCCTCATCTAGAATAGCTCTATTGGCTCCGATCATGCCCTGCCTGTCGCCCATGGCACCCACCAGGGCCAGGCCGGACAGATCGGCATTCTCTCCCATATGCCGTACCACCGAATAGACTGTGCCGGAGGCGGAGAGCTCAAAGGCCCCATCGATGCCGAAGAGATGGGGATTGAGGTGCATGCAGCTTAAGGTTCCCACGGGGCGGTGGTGGTCGAGAACGAAGCAGTCGCCTTTTATGCGCGATATAAGCTCCGGCTTGCCGCTGCCCATATCGCAGAAGACCACCGGTCCATTCAGACCATCCAGTATCGACTCGTCCAGCCTGTTTAAGAGAGTGGCCTGAAAGGGTATGCCTGCCCGCAGAAGGGCATTGCAGATCAGCCCTGCCGATGTGATCCCGTCAGCGTCGTTATGCGAGATCACACGCATGCTGTCGCAATGCAAAATCGACCTGGCAATAGCCTCTGCGGCTTTGTCCAGCCGCTTCATGAGATGAGTATCTCAGCCGTCTCAGGCGAATAGGTCCATTCCGGAGCCAGCCGCCCGGAGTCATGATAGTATTTTACCAGTCTTCTGATCTTGTTCTCGGTCAGTTGCAGGGATCTCTTGTTGTGGACGTCCTTCTTGTTGGCCTTGATGTGCTTTCTGACATGCAGCGCCTTTCTCATCAGGTTGCTCAGATCCTCAGGCAGATCGGGAAGGGCATTGTTCTGCTTCAGAACGCCGGTGACGCTCTTTCCTGAAATCAGCTTGGTGCAAGGCACTCCGTACTGATCCCGGAGGGAAAGGCCGATTCGGCTGGAGGGCTGGCCGCTCTCGTGCAGCTTCATGATAGTCTTTTCCAGCTCCTCTTTGGATACATCGCACCAGGCCGGCACTTTGGCTGCGGCGGGTGGCCTTGATCGGGAGGAGCCCTTTTTCCTGCTGTGCATTTTAGCCATCTTAACAATCCTCATTGAATTTCA
The DNA here is from genome assembly GCA_964418105.1 of uncultured Methanotrichaceae archaeon. Lineage (GTDB taxonomy): Archaea > Halobacteriota > Methanosarcinia > Methanotrichales > Methanotrichaceae > Methanothrix. Next base: position 8,949 of record CAYQKI010000077.1, read on the forward strand.
TAAAGGCGAAGGGGTATACAGCCCACTCATGGGTAAGATAAAAAACTTGCGCCGTTCAGCCGTCTCTCTGCCGCCGGTCCGGCCTGGACGGCGACGCCTTCTCTGAGATTTGGGTAGACATTAGGCAACTATTTTATAGTCCGGGCGTTTTTTAGGAAGAGACATGTTTCCTGATTACGTAAATCAGTTGTTTTATATCGTTGGAGAGGTCGTGGTCCTCTTAATACTTTTAATCCTCATCCTCTCCATCCTTGTGGCTCTGCTCGTCTTATACTCCTTTAAGACCGGCAATTTCCTGGCGGCGAGGGCCATGCTCCTCGGCATAATCCTCCTGGAGGGTGTGGTCAAGCCCATCTTCGGAGCCCTCCGGCTGGACAACTCCATTGTGGATAACGTCGGGGTGAGGCTTCGAAATTACATAAACAACAAGGAGTTCTTGAAGGTGCCCTGCCAGGAGAGGATAATCTTCATGCCCCAGTGCCTTCGCAGCGTAGAATGCCCGGCCAAGCTCTCTCCAGAGGGGATAAAGTGCGTCGCTTGCGGGCGCTGCGGCATAGGCGAGGCCAAGAAATATGCAGAGAGGCTGGGGTACAGGTTTTTCATAGTTCCTGGATCAAGCTTCATAAAGAGGATGATCAAGAAATACCGGCCGCGAGCCATCGTGGGTGTGGGATGCCACATGGAGGTAAAAGAGGGGCTGGACCTCTGCCACAGCTATGCCCTCCCGGCGCGAGGGGTGCTCCTCTCCCGGGCAGGCTGCGTGGCCACAACCCTCGACTGGGAGCAGTTCTATGAAGCCATCTCTGAGGGCGAGTCCTGCCAGCTTCCCGCAAAAGATGAGAATGCAGCAGAATGATGGCTCTTAGCGATTTTTCTGTGGGCTGAACTTAAGTTAAGCTATCGTTAGCAACTGGTTATGGCCGGCGCCGACTGCCACCACAGAGACACTAGAAGCGCACAGAGGACTCACTGGGACTATGAGTCAATTACCCACAGTAAATAGCGAGGAACCGGAAATGATTTGAATTTAAAAAAATGCGTAAAAAAAGTGCTGTCAGTAGTGCAATTTATTCCATGCTGATGGCTTCAGATGGGCAAGCCTCAACGCATGTCTTGCACTCAGTGCACTTCTCTTTATTTACAACTGCTATTTCTTCGTCATCCAGGGTGATGGCTTCTTCCGGGCATTCCTCGACGCAGGTTCCACAGCTTACGCATTCCTCTCTGTTAACAACTGCAGGCATTATTAACTCCTCCAATTTGCCTCACTCGGCAATTGTCCTGTTTGTATATCCGATATAAGCCTTTCGTTAGCCTTTGCCTTTGGTCCTCTCAGTCGGCTTTTCGACCCTTTGCCAGACTGAAAAGGCTACTTCAGCTCGTTGTACCTCTTTCTGTCCAGGAGCTCCTGCCTCTTGGCGCTAT
>CAYQKI010000078.1:0-2413 GCA_964418105.1 uncultured Methanotrichaceae archaeon
GTACTAAGTAAAGCTTACTAATATTATGCCATTTATGAGTAAGCGCCTGCCCTAATATTGTCTGAGGATGAACTAAAACATTTAAAACTGGTCCTAAAGTCAAGAACACAACCGGCGAGAGCAATTGAACGTGCGAGGATTCTCCTCGAATTTCATGAAGGCAAATCAGTTTCAGAAATAGCACGAGGGCTAAACACCAATAGGCCAAAAGTTGAACGCGCAAAAAATAATTTTAATAATTATACGCTTTTAAATTGGTTTATAATCAAGAAACATATAAGTTAAATGCAGATTATGACCGCAGATCCTATAGACAAAGCCGGGCCAAACTGGCCGCATAACCGCCTCATCAGAGAGAAAAGCCCCTACCTGCTCCAGCATGCCAGCAATCCCGTAGATTGGTATCCCTGGGGAGAAGAGGCATTTGCCGCCGCCCAGCAACTGGACAGGCCGGTATTCCTCTCCATTGGCTACTCCACCTGCCACTGGTGCCATGTCATGGCTCGCGAGTCCTTTGAGGATAAGGACGTGGCAGAGATGCTCAACAGGTCCTTCGTCTGCATAAAAGTGGACCGGGAGGAGAGGCCGGACATAGATCAGGTCTACATGAGCGCAGCCCAGGCCATGACCGGCAGAGGCGGCTGGCCTCTTTCCATCATCATGACCCCGGACAAAAAGCCCTTCTTCGCCGCCACATACATCCCCAGGAGCGGGCGCTTCGGTCAGGCGGGCATGATGGAGATCATACCCAAGATTAAAGAGATATGGGACAATCACAGAGAGGAGATCACCGACTCGGCAGACCGCATCCTGGACCATTTGAAGCAGAGGCAAAGCAGGTCCGCGGCTGCAAGACTTGCAGCAGCAGGACCAGAGGCTGCAAGCCCGGTGCCGGACGCTTCCGGCATAGAGAGCCTTCTGAAGACGGGCTACGATGCCCTTTCATCCCTCTACGACCCTCAGAATGGAGGCTTTGGCAGCGCCCCCAAATTTCCCACACCTCATAATCTGCTCTTTCTGCTGCGCTACTGGAGGAGAAGCGGGGAGGAGCAGGCCCTGCAGATGGTGGAGGAGACGCTGCAGGCCATGCGCCGGGGCGGCATATACGATCACATCGGATTTGGATTTCACAGGTACTCCACCGATGCCGAATGGTTTGCCCCCCACTTTGAAAAGATGCTCTATGACCAGGCGCTGATGGCATTGGCCTACACCGAGGCCTACCAGGCAACAGGAAAGGAGGAATACTTGGCATCGGCCAGAGAGGTCCTGGATTATGTCTGCCGGGACATGGCCGGCCCGGAGGGCGGCTTTTACAGCGCCGAGGATGCGGACAGCGAGGGTGTGGAGGGCAAATTCTATACCTGGAGCGCCGAAGAGCTGAAGGATGTCCTGGGAGACGAAGACTTCAAATTATTGGTTCAGCTCTTTGATATTCATTTAAACGGCAACTATGAAGAAGGACGAAACATCATGCGCCGCACGTCGAGCATCCCAGATGCGGCAGCGGTCATGAAGGTCGAGGAGAGCCTTCTATCCCGGCGTCTGGAGGGCATCAGGTCCAGGCTCTTCTCCGCCAGGGAGAAGAGGATTCACCCGCTCAAGGACGACAAGATCCTCACCGACTGGAACGGCCTGATGATAGCATCCCTGGCCAAAGCCGCCCAGGCATTCGATGAGCCCCGCTATGCTCAGGCTGCCGCCAGGGCAGCCGACTTCATCCTAGGCCGGATGCAGGCCGGCCTTCATGACAGTTCAGCCCCTTTGCACAGGGGCTCGCCGCAGAAAAAGCGTCTGCTGCACCGCTACCGCGGCCAGGCGGGCATCTCCGCCCACCTGGACGATTATGCGTTCTTCATATGGGGGCTGATTGACCTCTACCAGGCGACATTCGAAGTCCGGTATCTGAAGGAGGCTCTGCGGTTGGGCGCTACTATGATGGAGCTCTTCAAGGACCCAGAATCGGGCGGACTGCTCTTCTCTGCAAATGATGCAGATGACCTGCCCTACAGGTCGATAGATTACTATGACGGAGCCATTCCTTCCGGAAACTCGATTGCCCTGTTCTGCCTGCTCCGCCTCTCCCACCTATCCGGAGAATCGCAATGGGAGGAGAAGGCCTGGGATCTGGCGCGCGCTGCTCTGCCGTCTGTGCGCGGGCAGGCGGCAGGCCACAGCATGATGCTCTGCTCTTTAGACCTGGCAGCAGGCCCGGCGGTACAGGTCGCCCTGATGGAAGGAGCCAGGAATGGAAGAGTGGAGATGGGACGGATGCTCCGGGCCATAAGAGGCCGCTTTCTGCCCAATTGCTCCGTTCTGCTGGTGGACGGAGAGGAGATAAGGGAAATCGCCCCGTTCACCAAAGATATGGAGCCTGTGCAGGAAAAGTCCACGGCCTACATCTGCTCCGGCA
>CAYQKI010000078.1:2513-10266 GCA_964418105.1 uncultured Methanotrichaceae archaeon
TGAAATGGCATCCGATCCGGACAGGCACCGTAGCCTCAGCAAATACCGTAGAGGATTCTCTCTGCAAACTTTCAAGACCCAGAAAACTCTGCAAAAACGCAAGATTACGCCTTGCGGCATGAGATCAAAGCGCTTATTTTATAGCAGCAACGGCCTGATTTCAAGCAGGTCCATTAACTCACACGCTGGTCATGCGGTGATGATCTAAATGAACAAACGACGAGATCATATTCCTAAAAAGGATATCATGTACACTTTAAAGGAAGATGACTCTCAATATATAGTAAATGAGAGTTACTTCTACAAGACCGAGCCGTACTATACCATCGTCAAGAACGAGAACCTCGGCGTAAAGACCACACCCAGCAGCAGCGATGTACTGGATGCTTACATAGTGCCCATCTGTCTGGAGAGGGCGAAGCTGGCAGGCATCCCGGTCTGCGACTGGATTATCTCCAATCAATACGTCTCACTTCCCGCCATCGTCTACGGCCTCAATTACTTCTCCACCCCATCCGACCACTTCCTGGTGGCCAGCCTCGAGGAGGCCAAGAAAGCCATCAAGCATGTGACCAACCGGGGCAGGTATCCCTTCTGCTATCAGAAGATCAGCGACACCGCCTCCGTGGGCAAATGCGTTTCCATATTCGGCAAGGCCATAAACTGCTGCGAGCCAGCCCGCTCCCTGGCAGAAAAGGTATACGATGTATTCAAGCTGCCTTTGGTGGAGATTGTGCTGGTCAAAGACGATTCGGGCTGCCGGCTGTCATCGCTGGCCCCCGTAAAGTATTCGCAATTATCCAGGGATGAAACAGAAATGTTGCAGGACCTTCTGGACAAAAAGGTGAAAGGCATTGAGTAAGCTAGGCATCTTTGTCAATCGACAGACTTTGAGCAGCTCTGAACAGCTCACGGCAGTGGTTAAGTGCCGGGACGTAGCAGAGAGCATGGGTCACACAGTCGAGTTCATCTTCCCGGTGGACATCAAGAAGATACCAAAACTGGACGCGCTCTTCATTCGCGCCAACACCGATCCCATGAATGCGACCTACGTGGCGGCCAGGATGGCGCAGATGTACAATGTGCCGGTGATAGACGATCCCATGTCCATCAGGATCTGCGCCGACAAGATCAACATGTACATGCACCTCATGAAGGATAACGTCTCCATGCCGCAGACCAGGTTCTTGAAGAAGAAGGAGCTAAATGAGCAAGAGGCCCGGCAGCTCTTTGCCGACCTCGGCAATCCTCTGATCTTGAAGGAGCCGTCCACGTCCTTCTCCGCCAGGGTGGAGAAGGTAACAGCCCCGGAAGAGCTCTTGAAGGTGTCCAGGAGATTCTTCAAGCTCTCCGACTGGATTGTGGTGCAGGAGTACATCGAAAGCAGATTTGACTGGAGGGTGGGGGTCATAAACGGCCAGCTCCTTTACGCCTGCCGGTACATCATTCCCTCTGAGACCTTCAAGATCCAGGCATCAGTAAACGGCCATATAGTTTACTGCGATGTGGAGAGCGTGCCCGCCGACCAGGTGCCGCCTGAGGTAATTGATCTGGGAAAAAGGGCTGGCAATGCCATGGGCCGGGGACTGTATGGAGTGGACATCAAAGAGAGCAATGGAAAGCTCTATGTGATAGAGGTCAACGACAACCCCTCTTTAGAAGGTGGAGAGGATGCCCATTACCCGAACATGTTCGGCAAGATCATATCCTATCTGATGACGGGAGACGTTACAGGCTATGCCGAGGTGCAATCCCTGAAGGCCTTCGGCCCGCAGGGCTTTGAGGGGGAATACGGCCTGGGAGCTGACACTGCCATAGCCAATGCTCCAGAGATGGCAGAGAACGAGAGCTACTCCTACAAGATAGACTTCTCTGAGCGGTAAGGGAAGATTATTTCTTTTTCTACATTAAATTTACGAGATGATATTTAAATGGATTCCAATCTATGCGATGCCATAAGCCAGGCTTGCAGCCGCTGCCATCTCTCTGGTGGCTGCTGCTTTGAAGCCAGGCCTCCTTTGAGCCAGGAGAGAATAGACATTCTGCGGGACAATGGCGTTCCTGCCGACTATGTGGAGTTTGCAGGATACAGGAGGCTGCGCCTGAGGCAGGACGGCTTTTGCGTTCTCTTTCACGAAGGCAAATGCAGCATTCACTCCATCAAGCCTGAGACCTGTGTGGCCGGGCCGTTTACATTCGATATCAAAGATGGAAAACTGCAGATATTCCTCAAGAGAGAGAGCATCTGCCCCATGGTCAGGTTCCTGAAGGCCGATCGAAAGGCTTACGACGGGATGTTTGAGACAGCAGTCGAAAAGATCACTGACCTGGTCAAGGCTGTTGCCCATGATGAGATGGCCGAGATACTGAAGATCGACGAGCCGGAGACGGATCTGGTAGCAGAGATAGCCCTCTCGGACAAATGAAAGATGAGACAATGAAAGGAAAGATGGACTCAACAAAAACTGAAACAGACAGAGGTCTGACGGTGAAGAGAAGGCTTGCCGTCTCCTCTCCGGTGGGAACTGAGCACGAATACTCCATCAATGACAGAGATCACAGGCCGCTTGCCATCTCAGACAGGATCATCGAGAGAATTGCCGGAGAAGTCCAGCATGAGGTGCCCTTTGGTGGCATTCTGGTCTCCAAAGAGCTGCAAAAGCACGCCATCGAGCTGATTCCCAGCAGGCCGACGGGACTGGCTGAATTGGAGGAGGGGCTCTACCGGGGGCTCACAGAGCTGTACCATGCCACAAACAACGAGTACGCCTTCATGGGCCTGGGAATGCATCCGCTGCTCACCCTGGACCAGACGACTTACTGGGATCACGACGAGCAGGAGTACTACGAGGCATACGACCGCATATTCAACATCAGGCAGCATGGCTGGCTGAACATCCAGGCTCTGCAGATCAACATACCCTATCAGGGAGAAGAGGAGCTGGTTGCCATGTTCAACCGGATTCGGGCCCTCATCCCCTACCTGGTGGCCGTCTCCGCCGCCTCACCCATGGTGGAGGGCAGGATCACCTCCTATATGGATAACCGGCTGGTCTACTACCGGAAGAACCAGGACGCCATCCCTCAGATCTGCCGGGGCGTACTGCCGGAGAGGCTGGGAAGCGCAAAAGACTATGTAAAGATCAACCGGGAGATCTATTCAGAGCTGAAGAAACAGAGGGCTCGGATCCTCTGCCGGGAGTGGGTCAACTCGCGGGGCGTGATTGTGCGCTTTACCAGAAGCTGCCTAGAGGTCAAAGCCATAGACGAGCAGGAGTGCCTGCACTCGGATATGGCGGTCTCGGCGTTCCTGCTGGCTGCTCTGCGCTCTGACCAGGAGCTGGAGGAGGACGAGAGAAGCCTCCTGTCCATGCTGGAGGAAGCCATGCGCCGGGGTACAGCGGGCCTGCGGCCGGAGCTGGAGAGGCTCTTTGCCGCAGCGGAGAAGAGCGCTACGGCAGAGGAGAGGCGCTATCTGCCGCTCATCGCCCGGAGGATTGAGCAGGGCAGCCTGGCCGAGATCATGGTGAAGAGGCTCAGAGATGGAGAGAGCGAAATCAAGCCTCTGCTCTCCGAGATGCAGTGGTGCCTGAAGGAGAACCGGCCCTTCCAGGCGGAGCCTGGCAGGTGCGGATAGAAAGGAAAAATAATTTATAGTCCGGGTGTGGCCGGATGCCGGCTGCAAACCCGGACTCATTTTCCATTTTTGCCTTATCCGGTCCCTCCTATCTGGTCCAGGTTGAACCTCCAAAGCCTCCCGTCTTGGATATTGCCGTCAATTGATTATTGGATACGATCTGAAGCACCAGATTTCCGCTGGACATCACACTTCCCAGGGGCACATCGCTCCAATCGGCATAAATTATGTTTCCGCTGACGGTGCCCTGCATGACATTGGTCCATGTCGGATTGCTGGGGCTCTGCTCACCAAACCACCAGACGGTCGTCCCAAGCTGTCTCACATAGTATTTTCCGCCGTCATCGCAGTTCCAGACACCGGTCAGATCGATGGTGGTGGTCGCGCCGCCGGGAGATGTGCCTCCGGGTGCTGCTCCACCGGGAGATGTGCCTCCAGGAGCCGCTCCACCGGGTGATGTGCCTCCAGGAGCCGCTCCACCGGGTGATGTGCCTCCGGGCGCAGCCTGCTTTTGGAAGATATAGCTGGCAATGTAATTGCTCCTGCCGCTGCCATCCAGGAACCTATCATAGGAGTCCACCTGCAATCCGCTTCCGTAGGGCGTTATGACCAGAGTGGTTTCAGAGAATCCTGAATTGAAGACCGCAATCAGGGTGCTGGCGTCGCTGGCGATATTCGATGACACGCCGGAGGCGAAGGCCTGAGCCTGCACCGATCCCCAATCGCAATCCGTTGGATGGCAACTGCCCCAGGCATGCACCTGAGCCGAGCTGCCTGATACATTTATCTGCAAACTGGTTATGCCACGGGTTGCCGGGTCCGTATTGGACCATGTCCCAGCAAACTGGCTCATTGATGCCTGGCCGCTCCAGGCCAACATGAGTAGCAGAGCCGCCATCACGCAGATATTAAGAAGTCTCATAGTCTCACCTCATAAATGTCTTTCATTTCAGTTGCCGCCCTGTTTTCCGGTTAGAATGGATGTCTGCAGCCGTTTCATTCCCTGAATAGGAGCAACCCCTGCCAGCAATCCGGAAGCAGACAACTGGACTGTCGCTTTGCGGTTGAATTTATAGCTGGAGGCGTAGTTGCTTCTGCCGCTGCTATCCTGGAAGGCGGTGTAAGACTGCACCGACAGGCTGCTCCCCTGAGGCTTGATGAAGAGGGTGGTCACAGAGAAGCCGGAGTTGTAGACGGCCATGAGAGCCTGGGCCTGGGTCACCGGATCAGAGGAGACGTCGGCAGAGAAGACGTAAGCTGAGACCGTCCCCCAATCGCAGTCTGTAGGATGGCACCTGCCCCAGGCATGGACGCTGGCAGATGAGCCTGAGACGCTGATGCTGAGATTGGTTATTCCTCCCGTATTGGAGTCAGCATTGGTCCAGTCTCCGGCAAACTGAGAGAGGCTTGCCGAGCAGGTGGACAGGGAGATCAGCAGCAATAGGAGTGCTGCCGTCATTTTCATTCTATCATTCATAACACTACCTCGCACTCAAAATTCCTAGCTCAAATAAAGATCTCTCTTGATATAAATTATTTTGGCAGGCCTGACCATCGGGGCTACGTGAGGCTTCTGTTATGCATACGAAGATCCTGAAAACAGAAAATGCCAGCCAAAAGTGGCTTGTATCCCCAGGGCCATCCGAAGTGCCATGCGCACATTCATCGTTGTGGGCCATAAGGCCACCACATCACCCAACTTCTCTCTGGAGGACATTCCGGGCACCTCCGGGCGCCTGGACATCCTCTGCCGGGCTGTGACAGCCGCCTTCGTCCTCTCCCACGGCATCAGAAAGGACGTCTGCGTCTACCTGATTCTGCTGGGCGGCAGAGAGCCGCAGGATCAGGAGCCAAAGACCATCCGGCTCTCCGGGGAGACGTTGCGCCACCTCAATCCCGATGAGCGCACCACCGCGGCCCTGCTCAAGAAGGCCCTGGCTGTGCCGGCGAGCGCCGAGTGGGCCATGTCCACCTCCGGAATTTTCGTGCGAACGGGTGGGCTGGCCAGGCTGCTGGATGATTTGAAGAGCGCGAACGCCAGACTGGTCTACCTGCGCGAGGACGGAGTGGGTGTCAAAAGCCTGGGAGAAGCAGGCCTTCCGGTTGATGCCGCCTTCATATTGGGAGACCATGTGGGCATGACGCCGGAAGAGGAAGGCCTCATTGATCAGGCCGGAGCAGGGATCGTTTCACTGGGGCAGACCAGCCTGCACGCCGACCACTGCATAGTGCTGCTGAACTGGATCCTGGATTCAAATGAAGCGCCTTCAAGACAAGCTTGATGAGAAATTAGAAACCGCTCCTGTGAATAATACGATAGAAAAGGTCTTTTAATGACTGCAACCAGACAAGCTGTGCTATTCTCGGATCCAAATGTATCCTGCATAGCAAAGCCGGTGAATGTAGCTTCTATCCCCCATAGAAGCCCATTTCGCTATCCTGGAGGCAAGACCTGGTTTGTTCCAACTTTTAGAGAGTGGATGAGACATAAGTATCCCAAACCGGAAATGTTAATCGAACCTTTCGCCGGTGGAGGAATTATTAGCCTGACCGCCTTATTCGAAAACTGCGTCGGACATGCGGTTATGGTTGAAATTGATGAAGATATAGCAGCCGTCTGGCAGTCAATTGTATCCGGTAATGCGCAATGGTTGGCAGAAAGAATCCTAAATTTTGATTTATCGAGGGAATCGGTAATTTCGGAGCTATCTCAACCAGCAGATGAAATCAAGGAAAAGGCTTTTCAAACGATTTTAAAAAACCGCACCAGCGATCTTTTCTGCCGCTGCTAAAGGATGCTTTGAATTAGCTGTTGCTGAAGATACCTTTAACATTGTGAAGTTCGATAATATAACAGGAGGGACTAGATGAAACAGGACAACAGGTATTTTGATCTTATAGATTTAATCGTTTTGGCGTTGTTCGTAGTTCAAATGGCATCTGCCAATTACATAAATTATGCAGATGATGCCACTCAAAATAAATCGTCAACCGCTGAAAATGTCTTTAATTTTCCTGAGGACCATGTCCTGCACCAGCCAGAGGAGATCGTGAAGAACAGCAAACTATTTTCCGAGTGGTTGTACTGGACTGGAATCTTGCATGATATCAACACCGGCGAATTATATGGGTTTCAATACACACTTTTCCAGATGGACCTGACACCGGGATCAATGGCATTTATCAATCATGCCGCCATCAGCGATGTCCGCAATAGTCAGCACCCTCTCTTTGGATACTCCATTTTCCCGGACCAGGCAAATATTACAAACGGCGAGGATGGCAGCAAAGGATCATTTTGGCTCTATGAAGATAACCAAACTACCCTCATCTACTGGATGGACCTTGACGCCTGGAACATTCACACCCAGGGAAACATATCCATGAGCGGAGGACAAGAGCAAAAAATATCCCAGGACTTGAATCTGGTCAATGACAAGGCAGGTTATTTTCTGCAAACGCCGACCGGCATCAATACTCAGGGATTATGTTTCGGAGTTGGATCTGAGAATATGTCGGGTCGGTCCTATTACTACTCCCATCCTGCTATGAAGACAACGGGAAACTTGACCATTGGGGAGCGCAAGATCAATGTCAGCGGTTATAGTTGGTTTGACCATCAGTGGGGAGGATTTCGCCAGTGTTATCCTGCGTGGGACTGGTTCAGTCTGCGCCTTGATGACGGCAGTTTCATTATGCTCTATGACCTGAAGGATCTCTCGATGAACAGCATTCCCGGCCAGCGCAGTCTGACATACATCGATCCCACGGGCAATGTAACATGGTGGCATGGAGAAAGTGCCGCCAACCTGACGGTCGAACGATGGTGGACGCCCTATTCATCCTCCTCTAAATACCCCGCTGATTGGGTGTTGGATACTCCCGTGGGAACATTCGCTTTGGAACCATATTTTGATGACCAGAACATGGATGTGCCTGGCAGTCCCATAAGATATTGGGAAGGAATAATGAGGGTTCGCGCCGGAGATCTTAAGGGCGAACAAATCGGCACGGGTTACCTGGAAATGACTGGGTATGAACCCATATCGGATCTGATGAAATATTATGCCTTTGAATTGGATTCCTCGAAATCCCTCCGACTTCCTTTTTTTAAAA
>CAYQKI010000079.1:0-10200 GCA_964418105.1 uncultured Methanotrichaceae archaeon
CGGATCCCGGTGGACCGATCAGAATAATATCCATTCCATATCCTCCTATTCCCTTTGCCAAGCAGCTATTGCCGCTTGTGAGCGTGAAGTGATACAATGGCATACTTTAAAAAACCTTTTCTGGGTCATTGAATATGGCTGCGCCTGCAGCCACGGTCTAAAGGATCAGAGCAATGCCGCACATGACCGCACCGGAGAGCACGGGAATGGTGAAGTTGTCGTCCAGGCTCCATCCGCCCACGATTAGTGCCACTCCGTCTGCGACCGTAGCTGCTGCTGCCCCTGCGAAGGTGACTGCCGCGGAAAGCCCGGTCAGGGCTGAAGCCAGGAAGGCGATTAGCATACAGGCGGCGAATGTGACTGCCACCACGGGCAGGGGCTTGACCCGACGGCGGCCACTGCCCCCCGGATCGCCCCGCACATCGGCATGCTTGATTACGGAGCCGGCTAGGCCGGATGCCGTGTCGCCCAGAGAGAGAAAGAGGACGGCAGTGATGGCAATGGGCGGGGAGTAGAAGAGTACGGCAAAGAGGCAGCCGGCCATATAATAGATGTAGCTGGCCACCCGGGTCTTCTCGTGCTCCCGGGTCTCAGGCAGGTGGACCTTCCCCTTGAGCCGCTGCCACTCCAGTATCAGGGAGCCAGCCAGCACCAGGGCGATGGCTGCAGCAGTGGCCGTCCGTCCCAGGAGGATGAGTCCGGCAGCAACTGTCAGCCCGGAGAGATGGATGGCTTTTCGCCTCATCTCCTTGAGCAGCCGGGCCTGCCAATCAGGTATCAGTTCAATCATTTTGCTCTTAACTTTGCCGCCGGCGCGACGAGCTCGCCTGCATCCTGGAATCTGAGGCTGCCGCAGAGCAGAGCCGCCAGCCTGTCAGCCACCTGCCCGCGAGCCACCTTGACCTGCTGCATGGAGTCGCGATCCCGGATGGTGACCGTCCCCTGCTCCAGGGTCTCATAGTCTACTGTGACCTCGAAGGGCGTGCCGATCTCGTCATTGCGCCGGTATCTCCTGCCTATTGAGCCGGAGGTGTCGTAGTCTACCCGCATGCCCCGGCCCCGCAGCTCCTGCAGTATGGCCTGGGCCGGTCCGGTCAGCTCCTTTCGGTCCATGAGGGGCAGGACAGCCACTTCAATGGGCACCACCGCCGGCTTGAAGCGCAGCACCGCCCGAGTCTCGCCGTCCACCACATCCTCGTAGTAGGAGTGGTCGAGGATGGTGTATATGATCCTGTCAATTCCGAAGGACGGTTCGATGACATGGGGCACAATCTCCTCGCCCCGAACCTCCTCCTCCACAGTCTCAAATTTGAAAAGGGAGGAGTCGATCTCCAGGCACTCTCCGTCCACCACAACCGCCACCGCTTTGCCTGAGCCAAGCTGCTCTGCGGAGAGGGCCCTGAGCGCCTCGCCCACTGCCTTGGCTTTGGTCTTGAACCTGGGGCCGAGGGCCTTGAAGTCGGGCTTGACCACCAGCTTGCTCCTCCGCACCGGCTGGTCATAGTGCACGAAGACGCTGAGATTGACGCCGCTTACCTTCGTATGGGCCTTGAGGTCGTAATCAGTGCGGTCGGCCACTCCCACGATCTCAATCCAGCCCAGCCGGTCCAGAAATACCTCGGCATCCCAGCAGTCGGCTGCGTAGTGCGCCATCTCATCCGCCTTATGCTGGCGGAAGCGCAGCCGGTCCGGGGAGACGCCCACCGCCAGAAGGAACTGGTAGGTGCGGGCTACGTAATAGGCCAGTGACTGGTGGGCGACTATGCCCCTCTCCACTGCCTCGCCGAAGGTCATCTCCTCCTCCTCGCCCTTCTCCTGAGCCGCCTGGGAGTAGAACTTCATCCGGATGGCTGCCACTTCGGAGAAACGGGGGTGGCTCTTGTCCCTGGGGTCGATGAATATCTCAGCCTCGGCCTGGGTGAACTCCCGCAGCCTGATCACACCCTGACGGGGAGAGATCTCATTTCGGAAGGACTTGCCGATCTGCACCGCAGCAAAGGGCAGGCAGTCGCGGAAGTAGCGCAAGAGCCGGGGGAAGTTGATGAACATGCCCTGGGCCGTCTCCGGGCGGAGGTAGCCGGTCATCTTATTGCCCGGGCCGATCATGGTCTTGAACATGAGGTTGAACTCGTAGACCTCGGAGAGCTTTCCGCCACACTCCGGACAGCCGATCTCGTTGTCCTGAATGCAGCTATAGATCTGCTCATTGCTGAGAGCATCAGGCACCTCCACGATGTGCTTTATGAGGTGGTCGGCCCGGTAGATCTCCTTGCAATCTTTGCAACTGGTGAGCGGATCGGAGAAGCCACTCAGGTGGCCTGATGCCTGGTAGATCCCCTCCACGCCGATGGTTGGAGCCTCTATCTCGGCAAAGCCCTCCGCTATGACGAAGTACTGCCGCCAGATGTCTTCAATTCGCCTCTTCAGGGGCGCGCCCAGTGGGCCGTAATCGTAAAATCCTGCCGCCCCGCCGTAAAGCTCAAAGGCCGGCCAGAGAAAGCCGCGCCTTCTGGCGAGTTCGTTTACCAACTCGTTCTTGTCCATGCCAATCCTCGCAGTCGTTTAAGAGCACGGGGGGTGATTTAACCTTTGTTATACATTTCCAAACAAATGACCCAAAAAAAGAAGAGGTGGCCGGACGGGACTGCTCTGAGCCTCAGCCGGCTGCTGAGAATACCAGGAGCAGTCCAAAGGCAGCAGTGATGCCGCAGAGAAGGATCAAATCTCCGTATTTATTGTGCATCAATCCCTTCAGCCCGGACCATATGTAGCAGGTATCTCTATCCCCAATCCCCGAATCCCCGGATACACTCATCTCTGGCATGAGCCATACTCTGGCATCCTGGCTTTAAGTAGGTATTTTTCACATTGATGTTTTATTAAAGCCAAAGATTGTGATTTACCTCATGTGAGTGCCACGTAGATCTTATGTAGCTGTGATTTGAAAATTTTCTAGCAGAAACAAGGCCATTTTGGTGGAATGAAAAAGAAAAAGATCTGAGGTGGATACCATGCCGTTTAATGATATCGAAATGTCGGCATTCCATGGCCTTCGGCCTACTCGATCTTGACCTCCTTGCCCTTTCTCTTCTCCTTCTTGTCCAGCTCCAGTGTCAGGACCCCATTCTTGTAGGAGGCTTTGGCGCTGTCCGAGTCCACGGCGGAGTCGAGGTAGATCATCTTGTAGAACTTCCTGTCGTCATCCGTCTTGATCTCCACGCTGTCCTCGGCCACATCCAGCTTAACCTTATCCTTGTCCACGCCGGGAAGCTCCACGAAGATGCGGTATCTGTCCTTCTCGCTCATGACATCGACCAGGGGTTCTCTGCCCTGAGCAGGCTCGATTCCCCGGTAAGAGGGCTTTATGTTGCCGAACTCGTTGAAGACAGGCTCCTTTCCCGGCTCTGCGGTATAGCTGAAGCCGTATACGAACGGCCCGTATCTGCGGGAGACTCCGCCGGGTGTGGCCTCTTCGCGCACAAAGGACTGAAACTCAGAGGGCATGCTCTCTTCAAACCTCTTGATCATATCCTCGAAGGGCTCCTTGAACCAGTTCTCCTCGAACTTCTCCTTCTTCTCAAAGGGAAATCCCTTGGCAAAGCTCTCGAATATATCGAATATAGATGGATATCTCTTGTCCCACATTTAATCTCACCTGACGATTACTTTGACATACTAACTTAAAGATAGTGATAGGATATAAATTTTTTGCCTCAAAATAGAGACATTAGAGGGCTGTACCGGTCATGTTCATGCCTAGAGCTAAAGACTCTGCCCGGCGAGGCCGGGCGGCTTCTCAGCAGAGAGCGGCAGAAGGATCGACCTCAACCAGCATCGCTGCCGGCAAGATAGGAACATTCAATAGCCTGGAAGGAGGAGATGATCCTTGTGAATTATGACAGATAATCTGGTTTCATTTGAGGCCGAGATCATCAGCCTGACGGAGATCAGGTCCAGGGTGATCTGGCCCCACGCAGAGGGCCCATGGATTGATGGGGCCATGGAGGACCTCATTGTCCATTTCACATATGCCGGCTGGACGGCCTACAACCTGAGATGCGCCCTATCCATGGCGCTCACCAGCAGAGATGAGACGCTGGGGCGATCCATATCCGACCTTTTGACCAGAATGGTCTCTTCCATGGGCGCAGTTCAGATGGCCGAAATCCACCTCACTCCCGGCGCGAAAGAGGAACTGAAGAGAGATCGCATCGATCCCTGAAGAGAATGGGAAAATGGGTACCCAGGCAAAGTATAGCCCGGCCAGGATTCGAACCTAGGTAGGGAGGTCCAGAGCCTCCTGTGATTGACCGCTACACTACCGGGCTTCGCCACATACCTTACAGCAGGTAGTTATTAATCTATCGATCGAGCCGCCCCTCCGCGGCTGGGCAGGAGAGCAGAATAACCGCCAAACTGCCTTTTTTGCCTGCACTCGTGCCGCCCTCTTCCAGGCCCGCGCGGGGCAGATCATCCCCATTGATGCGCAGCTCTTCCAGGGGTCCGGAATAATCCTTTCCTTTGAGAAAGGCATCCACCGGCTCCAGGGGGAAATTCAGTGCCGCTGTCTGGTAATGCATGGGCACGATGATGGCCGGATGCAGCGCCTCTATGGCCTTATCTGCGCCGGAGGCATCGATGGTATAGCCGCCGCCCACCGGAACGAAGAGCAGGTCCACCTGTCCGATCTCCCTGATCTGGGCCCGGCTCAATTTCTGCCCCAGATCACCCAGGTGGCAGACCCTGACGCCGTCCAGCTCGAAGCAGAATATGGTGTTCTCGCCGCGCAGGCGCCCCCTCTCAGGGTCGTGATAGGACTTGATGCCGAACAGATCCATTTCATGGCTTATGAATTCGCCCGGGCCGATGATCACATCTGCATACTCTCCTGCCGCCGGCACATTGTTGTGGTCGTCATGGTCATGGCTGATGGTCACAATATTGGCCTGAATCCCGGGCATCACGTAGCCCACGGCCTGCTCATAGAACGGGTCCATGAGTATGACAAGCCCACCCTCGCCCTTCAGAAGAAAACAGCTATGTCCGAGCCATCTGACTATCATAATAGTATATTAGAGGCCAGGTGCTAAAAATCCCCTTCGATCCGCACGGTGTTTGAGTCAATCCGGGCATCGATCACGGCATGGACAACGCCCGGAGAGAATTTCTTGACGCGAATGCAATTGAGCAACTCCGCGCTGCGGCCCAGGGCAGCCGCTGCCCTCTCGACATCCCTTGCCGCCGCCTCAGGATACAGCCAGGAGGGCACAGTCTGATGGTAGTGAAGTATGCCGCCGGGACGAAGAGCCAAAATTCCCTTCTCCAGATATCTGTCTGTCACCTGGACCATCCCCATCACCACCCGGTCTGCGACCCCCACAGGGGTCACCTTCGCGCAGTCCCCCAGGACCGGCTCGACTATATCATGCACCCGGTTTCTCCTGATGTTTTGGCACAGGTAATGATATGCATTGGGATTCAGCTCTATGGCCAGGATCCTCTCCGGCCGGGAATGGACTGCCATGGGTATGGAGAAGTAGCCGATGCCTGCGAACATGTCCACCACCCTCTCTCCCCCGCCCAGCCGGCTCATCCTCATGCGCTCCCTGAGGTTTCCCGGAGAGAACATTACCCTGGAGGCATCGAGATGAAATGATACACTATTCTCCCTGTGCACCGTCTCCGTCCGGCTGCCGGCGAGCAATCTGCGCCTGGGCTCCCGCAGGGGGCCGGAGATGCCCTCATCGGCCAGGACTGTGCAGCAGCGGGGATAATAGTCCAGGAGAGCCTGGGCGATGCGCCCCTCATGGCTGGCCAGGAGGGGGTGAATGCTGACCACGATCACCTCGCCCAGGAGAAACCAGCCGCGCGGCAGAAGGGCGAGGAGATCTCCTGGGATCTCATCTTGCAGGGCTAGGGCTAGGTCGGGAAGCCTTCTGTAAAAGACAGGCGCCTTTTGCTGGAGGAGCTCCCAGCCGGAGACGGGCCTGGTGACCGGGATCTCCACATGCTCGCCGGCCTTTATCACCTTTCGGCCTTTATCCAGAGCGCCCTGAGAGACTATGGCCTTCAGGGCCTCAGAGGCATCCTTTTTATGGGCCCTGACGGCCAGACTGACCTGTCTATCCCTTGCGGATGTAGCTCTGTTCAAATCGTACCTCTTGACCGGTCAGGTTCAGCCTCAGGGCTAAAGTCTCATTCCTGCGAGTGACGAGGTAGTCTTCATCGTGAACCTGGAGGCTGGTATCATAGCCAGCGGGGGTGGCAAAGGTCAGGCCGATGGGAACGACCGTCCAGTTGCCATTCAAATATATTTTTATGCTGGCATCGCTGCTGGAGTTCATGCGCACCACAGTATTCTCGCCATGAGAGATGGTGACGACGCCGCCTCTGGCGCTGATGCTCCGGTCAATGTCAGCAGGCAGTGTCATCTCCATATCATTGGCCATCTTCTCGGAATTGACTATCTCCATAGCCAGATAACTATCGTTGCTGGCATTGGAGAGGTGAGCAGAGTATTCGACGAAGACGGGAGGCACGGCCAGAGGCGCAGGCTGATTGCCCAGCAGGCCGATGGCTATGACCACAGCCAGCAGCAGGGCAAAGCCAAGGAGAGCTATGATCCTGGGCTGAATTCCCAGGATCCGTCCCGCTGGAGATGATGCCGTATCCTTTGCAGGCATACGGGGAACGGAGGCGGCGGCCCTATTCTCAGCAGGTGTAGCCGGCCTCTCCGGCTCCGCCCTCCGGGCCGTCTCCTGGAGAGGAGAGGGCTGATCATCCTGGACCGGCCCGGCAATCTCGGCAAAGGGCTCGGCGGCGTGAGGCGGATATGATGCGTTCTGCTGCGGCAGAGCAGGCTGAGCCAAAGAGCCGGGGCCGCTCACCTCAACCGCGACGGGGGGCGGGGCATCTGCCCTCTCCGGCCTGGAATCACCTGCCTTGGCCGCCCGGACAACAGGCTCCGAATCCCTCTGCCCCGCATCTCCCGAAACAGTCCCCGTGGCCTCATCTTCACGTTCGCCATCCTCCAGAGCGCGGGGGGAGCTGTCCACCGGCAGGGGAGTCTTTCTGCGAGTGGGCAGCAGGACGGTGCCCTCCTCGAGGTTCAATGAAAGATCGGTATAGGTGCCGGTGACATCCATAAACTTCAATGCGCGAGGCACCAGGTAGGAGACTCCAGAGATCTTGACCTCTTCGAAGAACTCGGTATTCTTCATCAGCCGGTCCTTGAAGGCGTAAACCGCCCCGCTCTCCATCTTGGCATCGATCTCGCTGAGGCTGGGGAAGCGGTCCTCCTGCGCGGCCAGCTCCTTGGTGGCAGCCACATAGGCCTCAAAGAACACCCGGCTCATGCGGTTGAGCCGGTTGGTGTAGCGCCTATCGAAGAGAAAGGAGAAGCTATCTCCTTTGAGCTGCAAGCTCTCTTCTCGCGAATGCCTCCAGGCAGAGAAAGAGACGTCCATCAGAGGAGCATATCACAGAACCAAATAAGTATTTTATGTATGGATAACCCCTCATATCAATCTCGTATGACAGGTATCTTTAAATCCGTCCGGCTGAAGATAGCCTGCTGATGAAGCATCTGCAAACAGTGCATTTGCGGCTCGTGCATATCTTTATGCTCGCAGCAATTGGTCTAATGCTCTGGCCGGCGGCGGCTGAGCTTACTGCCTACCAGAATCTGGCACCATCAGCCGATGTGGGCCAGATAGTGATGGTTACAGTCAGCCTGACATACAACGGCCTGAATTCGACTGAGGCAGTGGTTACTCCCAAATTACCCTACGGCGTCGTCGCGAATAGCGGGGAGCAGAGGGTTGTGCTCAATCCGGGGGTCACCCAGGCAATCAGCTATCCGTTTACGGCACAGCAGAGCGGGAGCTACTGGATCGGCTCTGATATCTCCTGGGAGGAGGATGGAAACTGGCGCAGCCTCAGCCTGGAAGCGCCCTTCACGGCAGTGAGCACAGATGCCCAGACACAGGGCAGCACTGCCGCGCCGGGATCGGATGCCGGGCAGAACGGCAGCGACAATCCCCAGGGGTCCGTCCCTCCCGCGACAGGATCTCCGGGGATGCCGGGCGACAATCCTCATGCAGATTCGCCATTCAACAACACACCGCCCAACGGCGGATATATGCCTGACGGAAACCTTCCGCCGGAAATGCCGCATGAAGGCTCACCGCAGACGCCCGGTCAGGGAGAAGAGCCCTATCGATAGAGCACCGGCCAGACCAAATTAAAAATTAATTATTTTTTATCTATTTCCAAATCCCGGCGGGTGAAGAGCGCCTGCAGCGCAAGCCCGCTCTCTTGCACGGCCTGCCGTCCGCCCTCCTCACGATCCAGTATGGTCAGAGCCTGCACCGGCCGGTAGCCTGCGGCAGAGATGCGCTCCACCGCCCTGAGAAGCGATGCGCCGGATGTGACCACATCCTCGACCACCGCCACCATTGCGCCCTTCTGCAGGGATGGGCCCTCCACATAGCTCATGGTGCCGTGCTTCTTGGGCTCCTTTCTGACGATAAGGGCCGCCAGGTCCCTCTTCTCCAGATGGCTCAGGAGGGATATCGATGATACAATGGGATCTGCGCCCAGGGTCAGCCCGCCCACGGCCGAGACATCGGGACGGATCATATCCAGCATCAACCGGGCGGTCAGATATGCACCCTCCGGGCTGAGTGTAACGCGCTTGCAGTCCATGTAATAGTCGCTGGCTTTCCCGGAGGAGAGTATGACCGGCCTGATCTCCAGAGACCTCTCCTTAAGCAGTTCCAATAGCCTCTCTTTATCATTCAATCCAAATCGCCCTCTTTGCGTTGTTCTCTTCGCAATCGATAATAACTCTTCGCGCCGCCCTCACCGGCGGCCCTTATCTCCGCCAGCAGGCCCAGGTCTGTTCCGTCCAGCAGATAGAGGCGAGCTGCTTCAAAGTCGGCCATGGCCAGCAGCGGGCCGCGCATATCCTCCACCGGCTCGTTTAAGGGCAGGCCGCCGCAGAGGGGATTGAAGGCCGGGGCGACTATGATCTCCTGCTGGGCTGGCAGCCCGTAATGCTCCTGCACAGCCTCTGCCCGCAGGTGCGCTCTCACCCATACGGGGCTGGCCGGGCTCGTGCCGATCCTGTCGAAGAGCCTGACCGCCGGATGCAGGTGCGCCGCCACCAGGCTGCCTGTGCGCAGGACCCCTTCCTCCGGCCAGGTGTGGCCGTGAAAGTAGCCCACACCGTCCAGCACATACCCGGTGGCGGGGCGCATGCGCACTCCGGCAGGGGCGAGGTCCGCCAGGTTGCTGTCGTGGTTGCCGGGAACAACGTCCACCTTAACCTGAGCGGCGAGGCGGCTGAGGAAGTCGGGAACCTCCCTCTTCTCCTGCCAGCTCGTCTTTGGCACATTGTGCTTGACGTCTCCCAGGAGCAGCAGGCGGTCCGGCTTCAACTCATCCACATAGGCGAGCAGCCGCTTCAGCGTTTTGCCGGTTTGGCTGGGTATGGAGACTCCGCCAAGCCACAGCTCGTGCTCAAGGCCGAGGTGAATGTCGGCTGCCACCAGCACCCTCTCTCTTCCCTCGGCCAGGAGGAGGGGCGCGCCGAATACCGGGGAAAGCGATGTCAAATCAGAGGCCAGAGGATGGCTAATCAGATGGCTCATCACAGGCTCTTCAGGTTTGCCAGCAACTCGTCCAGGCTCCCGGCCAAGGCGCAGCAGGAGCATTCGATCATGAGGTTGACGCGGGAGGCGTCTGTCTCCCCCGCCCGGCGTATGTCGGTCCTCAGGCCGAAGACCCTTTTGTTGGCAGAAAAGAAATAACCGATCTCCCAGGCGGTGCCGTCGTCCACCTGGGAGCCGTCCAGCATGGCCACCATGATGTCGGCATCATTCAGGGCCTCCAGGTTTGCCTGGAAGATCTGCTCTGGCCCGGCCTGACAGGAGGAGAGCTCCTGGGGCCAGATGACCCGGACGTCCGGCAGCATCTCCTCTAAAAATGTTTTGACGCGCTCGCCCCAGGCGATCTCGCCTCTGGAGAAGAGCGGGCCGGAGAGGTAGATTTTGAGAGCCATTGCAGTTGATCAGGCTGCTGCTGCCTCTCTGAGCCGGGACAGGACAAATCCTCTCTCCAGGCTGGAGAGGAACCAGCCCACCTTGGGGCCCTGCCGGTCGCCCAGGAAGGCGAGGTAGATGGCCTGGAAGAACTTCT
>CAYQKI010000080.1:0-1125 GCA_964418105.1 uncultured Methanotrichaceae archaeon
TGGGGTTGTGCTCATGAGGCTCGCCCTCGCCTCCCTCCATGGCCCGGAACTCGTCGGTGGGCGCATCCAGGGTCCTGACCCAGACCGGACGGGGGAAGAAGGCATCGGCTACGGTCTTGACGCCCTTGACCAGCTCGTCGATGTACTCATCCGTCTTGCCGTTCTTGATATACCAGTTGGGGGTCTTGCCCAGGCCCAGGATCATGTGCTCGATCCTGAGCAGGCCCACTCCGTCGGCCAGGGTTGCCGCGGCAGCCTCTGCTCTATCAGGCTCGCTGACATTGACCTTGACCTCTGTGGCGGTGATGGGCTTGGAGACTACCACTGCTCCAGCCGCTCCGCTGGCCGCTGAAGCGGCTGGCTTTGCCTGGGCTGCGAGAGCTACACGCCCCTCGTAGACCATGCCCTTGCCACCGTCCACTGTTATCTCCATGCCGTCTTTGAGAACGGAAGTCGCCTTCTTGGTGCCGACCACAGCCGGGCAGCCCAGCTCGCGGCTGACGATGGCAGCGTGGCAGGCCATGCCGCCCTCATCGGTGACAATGGCCCCGGCACGCTTCATGCCCGGAACCATGTCCGGCATGGTCATCTTGGTGACCATGATGTCGCCCTGCATAACCCTGTCCAGCTCCCTGCCGCTGGTTATGATGCGCACTATGCCGCTGGCCACTCCCGGAGCCGCTCCCAGGCCCTGGAGGAGGATCTTGCTCTTATCAGGAGCTGTGGCTGGTGCGGCTACGTCCTTTTTGGAGGCGATGGTGGTGATGGGCCGGGACTGGAGGATGTATATCTTGCCCTTCTCCACGCCCCATTCGATGTCCTGGGGTATCCCATAGTGCTTTTCCAGGGTTTCGGCGTAGCCGGCCAGCTCGACTGCCTCTTTGTCGGTGAGGACCACGGCCTCCTTCTTCTTGGCCGGAACCTTGACCGTGACCGTCTTCAGGGTCTTGGGGTCCCGGATGATCATGATCTCCTTGCTGGCGATGTACTTGCTGAGGATCTTCTTTGAGGCTCTGTCCACCACGAAATTATCGGGGGAGACGCTGCCGCTGACCACGGACTCGCCCAGGCCCCAGGCGGCCTCGACGACCACCAGCGGCTCGCCGGTGGATGGCTGTGAGCTGA
>CAYQKI010000080.1:1135-9968 GCA_964418105.1 uncultured Methanotrichaceae archaeon
TCTGGACTATGGCGGAGAGGTTGACCTTATCGTGCTCGAAGCCCTGCTCCACCCGGTAGAATATGGCCCGGGCTCCGTAGAGGGAGGCCCAGCACTTGCGCACGGCAAAAAAGACGTCCTCGGCTCCGCGCATGTTGAGGTATGTCTCCTGCTGGCCGGCGAAGCTGGCATCGGGGAGGTCCTCGGCTGTGGCGCTGGAGCGGACGGCCACGAAGACCTGTTTGCCCTCGCGCTTGACCATCTCTTCGTAGCGGGACTTTATGGCCTTCTCGATGTCTTCAGGCACTTTGGCATCCATGATCAGCTTCTTGGCCGCCTCTTCGGCTTTGTGCAGCTCAGACTCCTGATTAACATCGACGTCCAGGGCCTCGAAGAGTTTCTTGGCAATGCCTGCCCGGTTGATGAAATCCCGGAAGGCCTGCGCTGTGACTGCGAACCCACCCGGAACGGGAACGCCGATGTTTATCATCTCACCCAGGCTTGCACCCTTGCCGCCCACTACGGAAAGATCGTTCTTTCCAACTTCCTCCAGCCAAACGACAGCTTGCATCAGATCATCCATCCAAGGCACTAATCACAATCTTCGTGATGTTGCTTTTTTATCTGCCCACCCCTAACTCATTACCTTATATGAAGCTTTCACAGGATATATAGAATATATACAAAAGGGTTTATGCAGGAGAGGGCATAGAGAGCGATTTCATGTTCAAACGCTTTTGCGGAGCGGTTGATGCACTGCGGATGCTTTTGGAGCGCTGCCGGCCCCTGGAGCGGGTCGAGAGGCTGCCTGCTGGCCTGGCAGCCGGGCGCATTCTCTGCCACGATGTCTTCTCCCCGGTGAGCCTGCCGGGATTCGACCGGGCGGCCATGGACGGCTATGCCGTGCGGTCGGCGGACACGGCAGGCGCGAGGCCCCATGCTCCTGTCTTCATCCAGGACTTTGTCCCGGTCAGGACCGGCCAGCCCGTCCCATCAATGTACGATGCCGTTCTCATGCTGGAGGATGCAGACCTGCGCGGCGGCACATTGCAGGCCACGGCGCAACTGTATTCTGGAAAGAACGTCTCCCGGGTGGGCGAGGACATAGCCGCCGGGGAGAGGGTCTATGCGGAAGGACACTCTATCCGCCTCCCGGATGCGGCAATGCTCCTGGCCCTGGGGATGGGGGAGGTGAGCGTCTATGAGAGGCCGAAGGTCACAATCATACCCACAGGAGGTGAGCTGGTGGAGGCGGGAGCGCGGCCCCTGTTGCCGGGCGAGGCCTATGAGATCAACGGCCTGATGGCAAGGCTCTATGCCGAGAAATGGGGAGCGGATGCGGTGAGGACGCAGATAGTGCCCGACGACGAGGGCCTCATTCGCGAGGCTATGGCAAAAGCCAGCGATAGATCCGACTTCATCATCATCATCGGTGGAACCTCCGTGGGGGAGAAGGACTATGCCCCCCGCATGCTGGCTGAGAATGGTGAGCTGTTTGTGCACGGCGTGCGACTGCAGCCGGGAAAGCCCACCGCCTTTGGCACTGTAGCAGATAAGCCCGTGGTCTGCCTGCCCGGCTATCCGGTGGCCATGCTCTCCGACCTGTACCTCTTCGTGCGCCCGGCGCTGCAGAAGATTGGCCGCCGGAGAGATCACCTGCCCGGGGTCACAGTGCCACTGGCCAGGAAGATACCTTCCCGGCCCGGCTACCTCAGCCTGGTGAGGGTTGCAATCCGGGAGGGCAAGGCCGAGCCTATCATGCTCTCCGGGGCGGGGATACTCAGCTCCGTGGCGAAAGCAGACGGCTTTGTGGTGGTCTCTGAGGAGAAGGAGGGGCTGGAGGCCGGGGAAGAAGTGGTGGTCACCCTGTTTGAATAGGAGAGAGATGACAAATGATTGAAAAAAGAGGTGACAATAAATTGGATTTCGCATTCCTTAAAGAGAATATGATGGGGCCGAACGCGGTGATGATCATGGAGGAGATGACGCAGACCCTGAAGCTGAAGAAGGGTATGAGGGTTCTGGACCTGGGCTGCGGGAGGGGCCTGACGTCTATCTACCTGGCAAAGAACTTCGATGTCACAGTCTTTGCCACGGACCTGTGGATTGCTGCCTCTGAGAACTATCAGAGGTTTCTGTCCCTGGGGCTCGATGACAGGATCATTCCCATTCACGCCGAAGCGCACGACCTGCCCTTTGCCGAAGAGTACTTCGACCTGGCGGTGTGCGTCGATGCCTATCACTATTTCGGCCACGAGCCGGATTATCTGGCAAAGCACCTGGCCCCCCTGGTCAGGAAGGGCGGAGAGATTGCCGTGGCTGTCCCCGGCCTGAAGAAGGACTTCGAGGAGGGGGCGGTTCCCCGGGAGATGCAGCCCTTCTGGCAGGAGAATATGAATCTGTACTCCTGCCAGTGGTGGGAGAGGCTATGGCAGGCCTCGGAGATCACCCGCACCAAAGAGTGCCGGGAGATGAAGTGCTGCCGGGAGGCGTGGGATGACTGGCTGCTCTGCGATAATGAGTATGCTAGAAGGGACATAGATATGATGAAGGCAGAGGGCGGGAAGTACTTCAATATCGTCTATATCTCCGCAACCAGAGTTTAGGGCGTTGCTGCCGGATGCAGACATTCTGCATCCCTAAATCCTCTGTGCGTTCTCTGTGCCCTCTGTGTCTCTGTAGTGAAAACGTCGTTAGCTACTGGTCATAGGCAATTGCCCACCGCAAACCACAAATAGCACAAATAGCACAAATAGCACAAAGCTCACAAAGGACGCACAAAGATAGCATATTCGGACCACACAGAAACAAGGAAAAAGGTCCATTTCTTCAGACAATTAGATGCCAATAAGCCAAAAAATAGAAGAAGCTACCAGGGCATCTCGTCCTTCATCTTCTTTATGTACTCGCTCTTCGCCATACCCCGGCACGCCTTGAGCACCTCCTTCATCTTCTCGCCATGCTCCTTTAGCCACTGGAATTTGTCGCATGTCTCTAGGTCGCCGCAGGAGCTGCACAGCTCGTATCCCCGGTCCCTGGCGCAGATTCTGATGGTGCAGTCGGGCGGCCCGCCGCCATTCTCGCAGCCGGCGCAGCGGGCGTACTTCTCGGCCCACTCCAGCCCCCGGTCCACTGCGGCCCAGTCTATGGCCTCGCCTCCGGGCACAAAGGGCGACCACATGGGTATCTGGCAGTCGGTGATGTTCTTTCTGGTCTGGCCCGCTCCCTCCGCCACGGCACCGCTGCCCAGAGGACAGCCGGCGCAGACTATGCCGCAGGGGCCGGCCTGATCTTCGATGCTTTTCGCGGATTCGTTCATGATAGAATGAGTTCTATTCAAAATATTTATACTATCGCCCTGAAAGCAGATGGAGGTGCTGGCCGGCAGGGAGGAAGATGGAGGAGATCCGGGCTCAGACGCTGGCTGTGTGCTGAGGCCATAGCCCATGTCGATTGCCTCTCGCAGTTGCATTAAGCTGACCGGCTTGGCCAGAAATCCATCTCCGCCCTCTTGCAGGCATGCGTCTCTGCAACTGGTGCAGGCGGTGACGAAGACTATTCTTGGGCCCTGCGGCCAGCGTCGTCGGATGATTTGCGCGGCCTGCATCCCATCCATTTCAGGCATCTGGATGTCCATGAGCACCAGATCATAGGAGCGGCTCTCCAGGGCTGTTAGAACCTCGTTTCCGTTGCCTGCAATGTCGGCATGGTAGCCCAGCTTTCTGAGCATCAGCGAGGTGACCTTCTGGTTGGCTGGATCGTCCTCGGCCAGTAGAATGCTCAGAGGTCCTGTATGCCTGTCCCTCACCTCAATTGCGGCATGCGTTCCTGTCATTCAATTGATCAAATAATGTTATTTAGTAATAAGCTTTTTGGTATTAGTGTTATTAAGAAGAATTGCTGCAAGAAAAACATTGAGACGCCTCTGTGGTGAAAACGCAGTTCGCAACCGGAAGCTACCGGATGCAAACGCGGCCACCACAGAGACACGGAGCGCAAGGACGGTCCAGGCCTCTGTAGTTTCAGGCGGCCTGGAGCACCAGTTGCTTGTTGTGGCTCAGCACGTCTGCCATGCTGTCCGTTTCAGGCAACGACTTCGGGAAATTGGTGAATATGATGCGGTTGGCGTTGATGCCTTTGTCCCTCAGGGCCTCTTCAATGCCTTTGGCCAGCTCTCCGGACTGCATATTCTCGATGACATAGGTTACGTTTCTGTATCTATCCGGATTGGCGTTGATGTCGTCGACGACTTTGGCTGCCGTCTTGGTGCCGTTCATGGCAAATTCGGGGGCGAAGAAGTTGACCACATTCATGCCCAGCCAGTTTTGCACTGGCTCCTTCTGCCAGAGCATGACGATGACGGATGTCTGGTTGAGCTGCTTTCTCTCCTCTGCCGTGGGCTCCACGGCGTCAAAGGATTTAGCATATTCTCGGTACTGCTCCTCATAGTAGCTTTCGTTGGCCGGGTCAAACTGCACCAGCCAGCCTTTGACCTCTGCGGCTAAGAGCCGGGCATTGGCGGGGGTGTTCCATCCGCGGGAGGGATTGGCTGTGGTGTTCCAGGAGACGGTCCCATAGTTATTGGCCTCTATGAAGTCGTTTATCGCAGGCATGTTGTATTTCTGGTCGTTGCTGTCGTTGTATGCCATGAACAGGTCTGCATCCCTGATGAAATCCATGTTGAGCTGGATTCTGCTGGGGATTATGTCCGTCTGCAGGTGAGGGCAGAGAGTGGGATCGGCAATGGAGATAGCCGAGACTCTGTCGCCGCCGATGAATGCTGCCGGGTCCATCAATGCGCTGGTGGTGCAGACGATTTTGATGGCTCCGGGAGACGATTCGGCGCCGGCTGGAGCGATCAGGAGGGCCGCCAGAATCAATAGGGGCAGGGTGAGTGATCGAATTGCTTTCATGCATCCCGCTTTGTAATACTTGTTATTTAAGAGTTACTACTAATAGCTTTCATAGCTGATTCTTTTGTTACTATGCAGTCACTTCAGCTAGGATTTTTTGAGCATATCTTTCAAACGTGTCTCCGTAAAGCCCTGTCAATTGATATGCGTCCCTATAGAGAAGCTTGCTCTCTCTCGCTGCACTTACTACTGCTACGGCGAAGCGGCGGCCTATGCGCAGATTCTGAGCGGCATAGAAGTCTCCGCCTTCCTTACCTTTGGCCACCCTGCGCTCTTTTTCCTGATAGCGCCTGTAGAAATCCAAAAATTCTGTCTTTGTTATAAGCTCCAAATCAATAGCTCGGCGGGCGGCGACCAATTCGCTTACTTTGAAGCGACGAGCGACCGCCTGGAATGTCTTCGAGTCTCTCTCTATCGATGGCCAGAATTCACACATCTTCTTTGCGGGAACCAGGAACTCTGCGGCCAGGCGGTTGCATGCCTGCTCTATTTCATCGTCTGCCGGCTGCAAGCCTCTCAAATCGAATGCGGCGCTTGAGCCAAACCACAAATGCGCCAGCTCATGCGCCAGAGTAAACATCTGGGCCGCCTTGCCGTCTGCACCGTTTACGAAGACGAGTGGAGCATACTCGTCTGCAAGGACAAATCCCCGAAACTCCAGTGGATCCAGCTTGCGGTATGTGTTATTTCCCACAATGCCGTTAACTATTACGAGGATGCCGGTGTCCTCCATCTTCTTGATCAGGTGCCGCAATGCATCAGTCCATCTCTTCTGATCGGCCGCCCAATCCTCGGCAAGCCCAAGTGCATGCCGCATTTTGCATGCCAGACCTTCAGGCCCGTCGGATACCTTAGCTGATCGGATAAAGCTCAATGGCTCGCTCCCAATCTCCACCAGATGCTCGCGCATCCAGTCCTGGCGACGCTCCATGATTTGAACTGTCTCGAGCAGGTTGGCGCTGGGCTTTTTCGGTCCTGCATTTCCAAGCGTTCGAAAATGAGGAATGGAAAGTCTCTCTTCCGGTGGATTCGGGAGAAAGAAATATCCTAAGGGAGTTGATGTGGCCTGGGCTAACTCCTCAAGTTGATGCATCGTTGGTTGCCCCTTTCCGCTAAGCCAATCGGAGATCTTGGGGAACCTTTTCTCAAGGCTAGCTCCTTGAGGCGAGCGTTCCAATGCCCAACGAAGGATTGGAGCGCTAACCGAAACTGTAATTTTAGCCATGCTACCTTATACCCAAAATATTGTAGCTCATCTATATTTAAATATCCTTTCTTTTGAATCGCCTCCTCCATCAATCCACCCTCCTATTTATCCTCCTCTTAAATGACAGCACCACCGACAGAGCAAAGGCCCCGGTGAGTAACAGAGCTACCAGCGGCGCTACGGGAAGAGTGTACTCAAATCCCGCCCAGACGCCAAAGCCGCTAACCAGCACAGCCACTGCCGGCGCTACTATGAACATGCTTTTCACGTTGAAGCAGAACTGGCCGGCAATGGACGCGGGCGTGACCAGCAGCACGAATATCAGCAGACCGCCCACGATGTTCAGGCTGAGGGCCACAGATAGGGCTATTATGAACAGCAGCGCATAATAGACCGGCTTGACCCGGATTCCTGCCGCTTCGGCGATCCTCATATTGAACATGATGGCCGAGATCTCCCTGTAAAATGCCAGGACGAAGAGGACTGTGAGAAGGCTGACGGCAGCCAGAGCATAGATCTCCTCCCGGTAGAGGGATATGACGTCTCCGAAGAGGAGGCTGCTGGCCGATAGCCCTTTTCCCATATACTCCATGTAGGATATGAGGAATATAGCCACTGCCATGGACATGGCGAAGAGGACGCCAAGCGTCGCATCCGCCGCCATCTTGGCCCTGTCGCTCACCGGCCCGATCAGAGCTGCCACGGTCATGCTGAAGGCAATTGCCGCCATCTGCACATTTGCTCCCAGGAACATGCCCAGAGCTGCTCCGGCAAAGGCGGCATGAGACATGGTAAATCCGATGGAGGAGAGGCTCAGCCTGGAGATGATGACTCCCAGGATGCTGCAGGATATAGAGGCATAGATCATGGCCTCCAT
The DNA here is from genome assembly GCA_964418105.1 of uncultured Methanotrichaceae archaeon. GTDB lineage: Archaea > Halobacteriota > Methanosarcinia > Methanotrichales > Methanotrichaceae > Methanothrix. The sequence goes on from CAYQKI010000080.1 coordinate 8,112, forward strand.
GGCGTGGCAGACTACGTTGTTGTCTATGAGAGGCTCAAGCATCCGCCCGCCGCCCCGAACTCTCTTCGCACCATTTCTTCCACCTCTTCCGCCCGGCATCTCCTGTCGCAGGAGATCCTGCCCCGGTTCATGACCACCAGGTGAATGGGAATGTCAGGCAGCCCGTCGAAGGCATGGGCCACCATGAGGATGGCAACTCCTTTTTTTGCCATCTCTTTAAAGACATCCTGCAGGTCCTCTCTGGCCTGAAGGTCGAGATTGCTGAAGGGCTCGTCCATCATCATGACCTGCGGCTCCTTGGCAATGTTATGGGCGATCATGGCCTTCTGCTGCTGGCCGCCGCTGCATGTGCCTATGGCCTTGTCTGCCAGGTCCTCGATGCCTACCAGGGAGATGGCCCTCCTGACTGCATCATAATCGGCCTTTGCAGGGCTACTCATCAGCCCCAGGCGGCCGAATCGCCCCATCATAACCACCTGCCCTACTGTGAAGGGAGTGAATGGGTCGAAGTAGAAGTTCTGTATGACGTAGCCCACCCTCCGTCTCACCTCATCTGCAGAGCGGGAGACATCCAGGTCGCAGACGGAAGCTGTCCCGTGGGTGATCTTGATCAGGCCGTTTATGGACTCCAAAAGCGTCGTCTTTCCGGCGCTGTTGGGCCCGCCGATGACTGCATACTCACCACGTTCCACTTTCAGAGATAGATCCCTGATGACCGCCTTTTCCCCTCCCTCATAGGCGGTGTAGATGCCTGACAGGTCGATGATGCTCAAAGCCGTTCACCTTTGGATTGATCCTATTTCAGCTCCGCCGCGAAAAGCTCTGCTTCGGGCATGCTGTACATATTCTCTGCCAGCCTCTCAATCAGCAGTCCGTAGTCTTCCCTTCCTGCCTGGGGAAAGCTGATATGGTTGGGCCTGATGATTATCTCCCTTCCGCCGCAGGAGAATTTGCAGAAAAGCTCGCCGGACGGGACGATCTCGATATTCCTCTTTCCGAGGGTGCAACCGCTTCCGATCTGCACACCGTCAGCCAGGCACGACTGGGGCGGCTGGCCTGTGCAGTGGACTGCAGCTTTCATCTGAAATGGGTCGCTGCAGAAGTTTCTCCGGACGTATCTGCCTATCCTGTAGCCCAAGACGATATACGGGCCGAGATGGCCGTGAAATGCCGCCAGATCCTCAATGCTGTACTCTCTGTCCAGGCCGGTGTATTTGCATTCATGTGATGTGTGGTCCATTGTAGAATCTCCTCATTGGTCTGAGCCTTACTTTCATACTTGATGTTACATATAAGACTATTGTATGCTAATATTATGATAGTCATCAGCCCCTCCAGTTAAGATGAGGATCGAATAGGGGCAGCAAAGCGGATAAGCCTATGTCCAGGTGCTTTCAGGTTTGCAGGCCGGATGAAAAGAGAATGGCCACAGAAAAGTAATGCATTAATAATTTATTTTTTGATTCATGAATTAATGCTACTAAAAGGAAAAACTTTATTAACTAGTAAGAGATTACCTCAGGAAATAGCGGCAGAAAGCTACGACCTCCTTTACCCGTTGTCAGCCTGTCGTTGGTCTCCGGCCTCCTGCCAGGGCCGGACTCCTCTTCTGAAATGATGGCGCAGATCCAAGTGATTAGGGGAGGATTGGCTGTGACATCGCTGATGATTACCAATATCAAAGAGAGCTGCGATAGAGAATTTGATCTTATCACCGCGAAATTCCTCAATGGCTCCGGTTATGCTTCAAGAAAAGTGAAGCCTTTGGACCGCAGAAGTCTTTTGGTACTGGAAAGTGCCACTGCCAAGAGAGAGATGGAGGAAATAGGCGTGCTCTGTGGGGATCAATTCATACGG
>CAYQKI010000081.1:0-9917 GCA_964418105.1 uncultured Methanotrichaceae archaeon
CCTTTCCGATCACTTTCAGCAGCATACAGTCTGATTATTCTTAAAACTATTGCCTCGATAAAGTCTTCGATCGCCCTATTGCATATCATGGCACGGCCATTTCAGCACTGCCACCTCTGCCCGGCTTCTCTCAGACATGTATATAGCTACGTCACCCTCCTAATCCCAAAAGGGATTATAGGGTAGTGATAGAGTATTTCCCTATTATATCTTTTTTGGTCCTCTATTAGCATCTTGGTGCTGTTCTTTCCTAATCGGAAGTTGCATTCGACATTAGGGCTTTACAGGGATAAGTCTGGCATCTTGCGCCGACTATTTAAAAGCTATTCTCAGGGAGGACAGTTTTTATGAAGCGGGATAGAAACCTCAGAGCATGACCAAAGCATGCCTTATTTACCATCCCATCTATCTCCAGCACGAAACCGGTGGGCACCCGGAGAGAAAGGAACGGCTCACCGCAATCCTGGATGAGATAGAGAGAGAGAAGCTGGATGTCGAATTCATCACCCCCCGCCCAGCCACTCTGGACCAGGTGGCAGCCATACATGCAAGAAGGTACATCGATCAGGTGAGGGCCGTCTGCGAGCAGGGTGGAGGCTACCTGGACATCGACACTGTCCTCTCCAAAGACTCCTACCAGGCCGCCCTCATGGCCGCAGGAGGAGCCATCAGCGCAGTTGATGCCGTAATCGAGCCGGCGGGGGGCGGGGCTAGCCGTTTCAGCAGCGCCTTTGCCCTGGTGCGCCCTCCCGGACACCACGCCATGCATAATCGCGGCATGGGCTTTTGCATATTCAACAACATCGCCATAGCCGCAAAGCATGCCCAGTCCAGGGGCCTGAAAAGAGTGCTCATCGTGGACTGGGATGTTCACCACGGCAACGGCACCAATGCGGCATTTTACTCCGATCCATCTGTGCTGTACTTCTCCACCCACCAGTACCCGCACTATCCGGGAACGGGAAGGGCGGATGAGGTGGGGGAGGAGGGCGCAGAAGGCAGCAAAGTCAATGTGCCTCTGCCCTCCGGAACCGGGGATGAGGGATATCTCATGGCCTTCCGGGAGGTCCTCCTGCCCATCGCCCTGGAGTTTCAGCCGGATATAGTGCTGGTCTCCGCCGGGCAGGACCCCCACAAAGACGACCCCCTGGGAGGAATGCGCCTTACCGCAGATGGATTTGCCGCTATGGCGGGCGTGGTCAGAGAGATAGCCGATGCCTGCTGCCCGGGGAGGATTGCCGCATCCCTGGAGGGCGGATATAACCTCCAGGCTTTAGCAGAGGCGGTGGTGGCTGTGATCAGAGCCTTCGGCGGGGATGTGCCGGCGGTCGCGGGCACCGACATCAATGCTGCCAGGAAGATCGAGGAGGCGAAGAGGGTCCAGGGAAAATACTGGAAGAGCCTCTCCTCCGCCCGGCCTTAAGGCCCCTCGCGAAAGAGACAGAGCAACTAAAGAAGTCCCATGCGCAGGCGGGCCTCAAAGAACCGGGCGAGGAATATGCGAAAGCCCTCGTCCTTTATCTGGAGGATCTCCCGGCCGCAGTATATATTGTATCCGCGACGAAGGGCCGGGGCCAGGTGTTTGCCCAGGGAGAGGCTGAATAGCTTTGACTTGAGAAGATCCGGGGCCAGCGTATAGGGGCGCGGCTCTTCCACCACCGCCTTTCCCCCGCTGATGTACGGCCCGGAGAGTGGCGTTGGGTGGGCGGCCAGAAACCTTGCCAGATGCTCTGCCTCCCAGACGGGGGGGCCGGTGCGGCGGGCGGCCGCAGGCAGACGCCAGACCTGCATCTCAAAGAGCAGCACAGCTCTGTCGCGATAGGATGACACATCGCTTCGCAGGACTGAAAATCCGTTTTTGTCCAGGAGAAGCCTGACCGACTCCTCAGCCTTCCTGAGCTGAGGATACAGGACGTCCTCCACAACAGCAGGCGCCTCAAATTCGATGAGAATGGGCATTGTGCCCCGCTCCGCCAGGATGGAAGAGAGCTGGTTGTCGCTGATGGGGGACACCTTGGGCGGCGAGAAGAAGTCCAGTTGAGGGGCGGCCAAAAAGGAGCGGCAGGCACATGAGAAGAGCAGCATCTTATCCAGGGTCAGAGCGGCGGCCACATTTCTCCGGGGGTCCACCGGATCGACCACAATCAGAGGCTCATCATGCTCAACTGTGCCGTGTCCCTCCGGGTCCAGGCGCTCCCCGGGACGCCACTTTGAGGCAGCAGCCAGCACTGCCTGAAAAGATCCATAAAAAAGGATGAGAAGCTCAGTCAGATATCCAGAGAAGCCGCCCACCTTCAGCTCCGAGCCGTAGACCTCCACACCCTTCATGAACTGCTTGAGCAGCAGCACCTCGTCCTCCCGGCCCCGGATTCTGCTGCTCACATATCTGGTGTGCAACGGAGTCCTGTCCACTGCGGACAGAAGGTCCCTGGCATCAGCTACCAGATAGCAGGGGACCAGATCCACATCATAGCCGTCCACCCAGGCATGGACGTAGGCATGCTCAGCATACTTCTCTTCGTAATGGTCTGCGACCTGCCTGGCCACATCTAAAGCAGCCGAAAGGTCGCCGCCAGCAGGCACGCCCAAAAAGATGTCCAGATCGTGATCGCTAGAAAGCCAGGTGCCCCGCGCCGCCGATCCCACCAAAACGGGCTTTATGGCCAGGCCGCGCTGTTCTGCCAGGCATTGAATGCGGGCCATAAGGGTGGAGCTGACCCGTCCCATCCGCTCCACCTCAGTTGGGCCGGGCTTTATTCTGGTGAGGACAGCCGTCCTGATTTCAGAGAACAAATTCCCTCAGGTTTTCGTAGATGGGCCCACCCCGGGTAAGGGTGCTCTTCTTGAGATAGAAACGGTCGACTGTGAAGCCACCAACATCCGTTTCTGAAAGCTGCCCCATCCTCTCGCGCAGCCTTTCGCTGGTATCTGCGTTGGGCCGGCCCACCCGGCCCAGGGTCACATGGGGGGAGAAGCCCCGCTCTTCCGGGGCGAAGCCCAGAGGCAGCAACGCCGACTCGACCTTGCCATACAGCTCTCGAAAGTCGCCTATGAGGCCCAGCCATACCACGCGAATGCTCCTGCCAGGGAAGGCTCCCATGCCTTTGACCTGGACCGGGAACGGTGTGGCATCAACCGCCGCCAGAGCATCTCCTACCCGCGCCACCTTTCCTTCAGGAACATCGCCCAGGAACTTGAGGGTGATATGCACCAGGCCGGGCTTGACCAGCCTCAGCCCTTCTGTCGCGATGCTGCCCTGAAGCCGCCCGATCTCATCGCGCATGGCAGGGGGAAGCTCCACCGCCACAAAGCACCTTACACCTGCCATTTTCAGAATCGCTCCCGATTTCAGCGCAGTACAGCGCCCTTGCTGGCAGAGGTCACCGACTTTCTGTAGCGCTCCAGTATGCCGCCCCTGATAGTGGGCTCGGGGGCCTTCCAGGATTTGGCCCGGGACTGCAGCTCTGCGGGATCGACGAGCAGGTCGATCCTCCTCGCCGGTATGTCTATGCTGATCATGTCGCCGGGCCGGACCAGGGCTATGGGCCCGCCTGCCGCCGCCTCAGGGGAGACGTGGCCGATGCACGGGCCGCGAGTTCCACCGGAGAAGCGGCCGTCTGTGATGAGGGCCACGGACTCGGAGAGCCCCGCTCCGGCGATGGCCGAAGTGGGGGAGAGCGTCTCCCTCATCCCCGGGCCGCCCATGGGCCCCTCGTACCTGATTATCACCACGTCGCCGGCCTTGACGCCTCCGCCCACGATGCCGGCCATGGACTGCTCCTCTGAATCATAGACCACAGCAGGACCCCGGTGCCTGAGCATGGCCGGTGAGACTGCGGTCTGCTTGACCACTGCACCCTCCGGGGCCAGGCTGCCGTAGAGTATGGCGATGCCTCCCTGCTCATGAACTGGAGAGTCGATACTGGCGATGACCTCGGCGTTGGCTTTGGGATTGACCGGGGAAAAAGCGGCCAGATTTTCGCCCAGGCTCTTGCCGGTGACGGTAAGAGCGCTCTTGTCCAGCTTGGCCGCCAGCCGGCTCATGACCGCCTGAATTCCCCCCGCCCGGTCCAGGTCCAGTATGTGATGGGGTCCGCCCGGCCGCAGGTTGACCAGGTGGGGCGTCTGCCGGGATAGCTCATCAAAGCGGCTCAGGTCCAGCTCCAGACCGAACTCCGCGGCTATGGCCGGTATGTGCAGTACGGTGTTGGTGGACCCTCCGATGGCCATGTCCACCCGAATGGCATTGTCCAGGGCGGCGGAGGTTACAATCTTTCTGGCAGTGATGCCCCTCTCCACCAGCTCCATGATCTTCATTCCGGAGAGCTTGGCCAGGCGCACCTTTCGCGCGTCGACGGCATGAGTCGTGGCGCAGCCGGGCAGGGAGAGGCCCATTGCCTCGGTGAGGCAGGCCATGGTATTGGCAGTGAAGAGGCCGGCGCACGATCCAGCGCCGGGGCAGGCGCACTCCTCCAGAGCGAGGAGCGTTTCCGCGTCGCCCTGCCAGCCCTCAAAGACGTTGATCAGGTCAAGCTCCCGGTCGCAGGCGAAGCCAGGCATCATGGGGCCGCCGGTGACGACGATGGTGGGCAGGTCGAGCCTGCCTGCTGCCATGATATGGCCGGGCACTATCTTGTCGCAGGAGGGCAGCATTACCAGCCCGTCCAGTTGATGGGCCTCGGCCATGATCTCAATGGAGTCCTCGATCAGCTCGCGACTGGGGAGGGAGTACCTCATGCCCCTGTGGCCCATGGCAACTCCATCGCATACGCCGATGGTCTGGAACTCGAAGGGCACACCGCCCGCGGACCTGATGCCCGCTTTCACCGCCTGGCCCAGCTTATCCAGATGGATGTGGCCCGGTATGAACTCATTATAGGAGTTGACGACTCCGATGAAGGGACGGCGGATCTCCTCATCGCACAGGCCGGTGGCCTTGAGAAGAGCCCTGTGAGGCGCTCTCTCTCTGCCTACTTTGGTGACATCGCTGCGCATCTGAAAACCTCAGTTCCCTCTTTTGCCGCTTTTCCATTTAAGTAGTTGCTGATCTTCGGTGCCGACCGCCTGACTACTTTTTGAAAAATATTAAGTCAAATAAGTTAAATAGACCAAAATACTAGCCGCGAATGGTGGAAAATCCTTGGATGCCTATTCGCTATTCCTGATATTTCTCGCGGTCTACATCGCGGTGCTGCTGAGCATAGGGCTCTACTTTTCCCGCCGGCAGAGGTCTGTGACCGACTTCTGGCTGGCGGGCAGAGAGCTCGGGCCGGTCATCATCGGCTTCTCCTCAGCATCGGCCTGGATCACGGCGAGCGCATTGCTTTTGGCCACCGGCCTGTTCCTGCTCATAGGCATAGGCTCGATCTGGATCTGGGTCTTTCCCAATATAGCCGGCCTGATCATAATCGCCGCCATATCGGGCAGGATCAAGAACATTCCCGCCCTGACCCAGCCCGAACTCATGGAGATCAGATACGACCCCATGATCAGGGCGCCGGTGGCCATCGCGGTTACTATTATAATGATACTCTTCTCGGTGACAGACTTCATAGGATTCAAGCTGGTCCTGGGGACGTTCTTCGGCATCGACCCCTTCCTGGCCGTGGCCATCATGGCCGTGTCCGTCGCCTTTTATGCAAGCGTGGGTGGCTTCCGGGCGGTGGTCTGGACGGATGTCCTGCAGTATATACTTCTGGCCGGCCTGGCGGTCTATGTGGCGGGCCTTACCATGGACCTGTCCGCGGACAGGGGCATCAGCCTGCTCTCCGCTGCCTCGGCCATGGGGGATGACTGGTGGAATCCACTGCTCCTGGGAGGACTCTTAGGGGCTCTGGTCTTTATAGTGGCGCTGCTGCCCGGCTGGGTGGCGGAGCAGGATCCCTGGCAGAAGATCTGGGCGGCTCGCGACGAGCCGTCTGCCAAAAAGGGGCTCTTTCTGGGTGGGCTCTTGCTGGCCCTGGTCTACCTCTGCTGCCTGATAACAGCCATCGGCCTGTCTGTGCTCTATCCACCACCGGCGGGTGAGGTGGAGGCGGAGATGCTCTACCTCAAGGTCATCAGCGACAATGTCTCTCCCCTGCTGCTGGCCCTGCTCACCATCGGCTTTGCCGCAGCATCCATGTCCTGCACAGACACATTTGCCACGTCCGGGGCCTCCTGCATCTCTCGCGACCTGATTCAGAGGTTCATCTTTCCCTCGGCCACCATGAAGCAGATGAGGATCATCAACCGGGTCCTGGTGGTGGTCATGATCGGCATATCGGCCACCATCGCCCTCAATGCCACCAGCATCGTGGACGCAGTGATCATAGCCACAGTCATAGGCAGTGCGTCCTACTTCTTCCCCATAATCGGCGGGCTGTACTGGAAGAGGGCCACGCGCTGGGGGGCCATGGCCGCTCTGGTGGCTGGAGGCGGGGGCCAGATACTGCTTGTATCTTATGAGCAATTGTGGTTGGGACAGCCCCTGGACAGCATCTCGCCGCTGCTCACAGAGCACGGGGTGCTGGTGGGCCTGGCTTTGAGCGCATTTTTCTTCATAGCCGTGTCCCTGGCCACGCCACCCGAGCCGGAGATACGCCTGGCTCCCTTCTTTCCCGACGTGGCGGAAAGGCTATTCGGTCGCGATCTGCCCCGCGCCGACAGAGAGAGCGCCTATTACCAGCAGATCGTGCCGGGCATCGAAGAGAAGACCGTCGGGGAGAGAGCCCACCTCAACCTCTCCCTGGACCACTCCTGCCAGGAGGGGGCCGGCTGCGGGGAGGGGCTGCCCTGGAAGGGCTTTGTGCAGAGGCTCACACAGCAGCACCCACTCTGGTTCACGCCCACGGGAAGCCATATCGTCTACCGCCTCTCCCAGGCCGATATGCTGGCCTGCGTGAAGATGGTGAGGGGAGACGAGAGCCAGATCTGGCTGTCCGCCGAGCCGAGGCTGGAGCAGAGGGAGAGGCTGAAGGACGAGCTGTTTTTGGCCTATCAGGAGATCGGCGACGTATTGAAGGAGTTCGGCATGAAGGCCGGGTCGCGATGAAGGATGAGATAGCCGTCGCGGTGCTGGGAGCCGGGCCGGCGGGCTCTTCTGCTGCCGAGGCGGCTGCGGCAGAAGGGGTGCGGACTGTCCTCATCGACAAAAAGAAGGAGATCGGCAGTCCCGTGCAGTGCGGAGGCTTTCTGCCTGAGGCGGAGGAGCTGCAGTCCCTGCTGCCCGCCGCCCGGCTGCCCGGGACGCTCATCGATATTCCGGAGCGCATCATACTTCACCGCACCCGCTGGCAGCGCATGTACTCTCCCTCCGGAGCGGCCAAGCAGTTCTCTGTGGCCGGCAGGATCCTGGACCGGCGGGCCTACGATCGCTACCTCGCGGCCAGAGCTGCCCGCGCCGGGGCCAGCGTCCTGCCCGCAGCGCGCGCCAGCCTAAAAAGCGGCGCACTTCACCTCGCCGGACGGCGGGGCGGCTTGATCAGGCCGCAGATAATAATCGGGGCGGACGGGCCGCTCTCTGGAGTCTCCAGGGCCATGGGAAACAGCGTTCAGCAGACGGGGATATGCCTGGAGTACGAGATGGCGGATGTCAACATCGACAGCGATGCCGCTGAGATGTACTTTTCCGCCAGGTTTGCCCCGGGCGGATATGCCTGGATAATTCCCCTGGGCCGGGATGTGGCCAATGTCGGCATCGGTGTGAGGGCATCCTACCTCTGCGGAGAGAGGCTGCCCGCCCTCCTGGATAGATTCATCGCCGAACACCCGGTCGCGAAAGAGAAGCTCTCCGGAGGCGAGGTCCTGGCGGTGATGAGGGGGCCAGTGCCTGCGGGCGGCTGTGTGGAGGCGGTCTGCAAGGGCAATATGATACTCGCCGGGGATGCGGCAGGGCACGTCATGGCCAGCAGCGGCGGGGGAATACCTCTGGCAGTGGCGGCGGGATGGATCGCGGGGCGGGCGGCGGCGGAGGCAGCCCTGGGAAGGGCGCCACTCTCCGAATATCCGTCGCGCATTGGCCGCGAGTTTGGGGCGCAGCTCTCGCGATCGGTTCAGATCAGGAGGATGGTGGATGTGGCCATGAAGAGCGACCGGCTCATAAATGCCCTCTTTGCCGCCCTCTCCCCGGAGCAGATGAAAGCGGTTATGCGCGCCCAGATACCGGATCTGCTCCGTTCGCGAACCTGGGGCTGAAGGGCCACTGTAGTGAAAGCTCGGGGACCACTGGGCTGGCCGTGGGATAAGCGCCTTCACCACAAAGGCACAGCTCATTTTCATCTGAAAGAATAGCAAAAAAACAGCTTCCATGGCGGAGTGCCTCCGCCACTGGTTGCCGGTTTAAGCCTTCTCTTCCTTGGGGGCTTTTCCCAGCAGCTCTTCTATCGACTTGGCTCCGGATTCCACGACCTTGACGTTGATCTGGCCGACATCGGGCGAGATGTCGCGACCGTGGATGCTCATCCTCTTCTTCTTGCCTTCGGCGGTGGGGTGATACCCGGTCCCTGAGGAGAGCAGGATCTTTCTGCGCTTGCTGCCCGGCAGGTCGGGACGCATGGGGAAGCCCTCGCGATCGCTGCCCCCTGTGACCTGCACGGAATAGCCGGGCATGCCCAGGATATCGCCTTCGATCTTATCGCCGATGTGTTTGCCCAGCAGCTTGCCCGCTCCCGGGTCCTTCAGCTCAACCTGATATGCTCTACCGCTTTTGGGATCTGAGACTACGACTCTAAAATCCATCTTTCTTCCTCATCAAATGTAAATGTGACTTAAAGTCTTGAGATCGATGCCCTATAAAACATTATCTTGTCTCATTTCAACTCACGGGTCCGGGAGAAGTCGATGAGAACGGATATGGGCGATGTTTTTATATTGGCCCCCATCTCCTCCGCCGCCACCACGCCGTTGACACCTGCATAGTAGGCTATGCCGACCTTGCCCGTGCCAACCGGGCAGCCCAGCACAGGCTGGGAGGGCTCGCCTATCTCAATGAGGCCCTGCAAATCAGCCAACTGCGCCCCGGCCAGGAGTTCGCGTATGGATTTCGCCGCCGCGACGGGGACCTCCCTCACATTGGCCAGCACTGCGCCCGTGCCCTTGAGCGTGGCATCGGCCACCCTGGTCACCCGGCGGCCCATGAAGACCCTGATGGGGTCCAGCGACGAGCCGGCGTAGGCTATGAGGTCGGTAAAGTCTACCGTTTTCCCTTCTTTGACCGCCGCCAGCCCCGCGAAGCTGGTCAGGACGGGCACGCCCTGCTTCATGAACAGCCCATCCAGTGTTATGCTGCAAACAGTGGCTATGCCGACATGCCCGGCGGGGACCACCAGAGTGGAGAGGCTCTCCCCCTCGTCCATAATTAGCACGCGGCGGCTTATGGTATATCCGGCCTGACAGACCCGGCCCATTATCTCAAAGACCCCGGCCTCATCCGCCTTGTCCACGATGCTGGTATTGGCAATGACATCTCCGCGACGGGCTGCGAGGTCGAAGCTGGTTTTGAACATGTACTCTTCAATGCGGGTGTTGACAAAGCCAATCCTGTCATCGACCAGGGCGTCACCAAGCTCCCTTGCTCCGAGCGGGGTGAGAATTCGACCGCTGTAGCCTTTTTTCTTTGTGAATCCCAGTTCGTCCAGGATCTTGAGGTTGTAGCGCACCGCCCTCTCGCCCAGGTCGTAGCCGCGGCTGCTCAGGGAGTCGGATATGGCCCTGGCACCGACGGAAGAGCCGGCACTCTCGATGACTCTCAGAATTTCAATTAGCCTTCTCTGGCTCACATGGGCCCTGGTGAGAAGCTTCATCTCAGGCAACTCTCCGGGAAAGGCCATATATATCTTATGCGGATAACAACTGCCCGCTGCACGGCAGCCGATCGGCAGCCGCTGATCAGCACAGCGGATCAGTCCCGTGGGGTAGCGGTCAATCCTGAGGGCCTT
>CAYQKI010000082.1:0-1590 GCA_964418105.1 uncultured Methanotrichaceae archaeon
GCATTGAACCTCTCCCTGTCCTCGGCCAGGTCGATGCTGTCCGGGCTGGTGCCCAATATTTTGGTGGGCAGGCCCCGCCGGGCGATCTCCTTCTCCAGGGGAATGGCCAGGTTGATGGCCGTCTGGCCGCCGAACTGCACCAGGACGCCGTATGGCCGCTCCTTCTCGATGATGTTCATGACATCCTCCAGGGTCACAGGCTCAAAGAAGAGCTTGTCGGAGGTGTCGTAATCTGTGGAGACTGTCTCCGGGTTATTGTTGACGATGTGGGCCTCAATGCCCTGCTCTCTCAGAGCCATCACGGCGTGAACTGTGCAGTAGTCAAACTCAATTCCCTGGCCGATGCGAATAGGCCCGGAGCCTAGAATCAGAACCTTCTTTCTGTCCGAGGGCGCGAGCTCACACTGGGTGTCGTAGCTGGAGTAGTAGTAGGGCGTCTTGGCCTCAAACTCTGCGGCGCAGGTGTCCACCATCTTGTAGGTGGGAATGATGCCCAGGGCAATCCTCAGGTCGGTTATCTCTTCTCTCGTCCTGCTGGTGAGGGCGGCGATCTGCTCATCGGTAAATCCGGTGCGCTTGGCCTTCCTGAGGACGTCGCCGTCGATTGGTGAATTGCGGGACTGTGCCGCCTGCCCTGCCGCCACGATCTCCTTCTCCACGGCGATGATGTTTTCAATTCTGTAGAGGAAGTAGGGGTGAATTCCCGTGATCATCGAGATCTCATCGCTGCCCATGCCCCTCTTTAAGGCCTGGTAGATGGCAAAGAGCCTGTCATCCGTGGGATCCATCAGCAGCGCTCTGACCTCCTCATCAGTCCAGGTGCTGTACTTTCCGGCGTAGCCCAGGTCCTTGTCGATATCCAGGGAGCGAATGGCCTTCATGAGCGACTCCTCGTAGCTCCTCCCGATGGCCATCACCTCTCCCGTGGACTTCATGGCCGTGGTCAGAGTCTTGTTGGCCTTCACGAACTTGTCGAAGGGCCAGCGGGGAATCTTGGTCACAATGTAATCCACTGTCGGCTCGAAGGAGGCGGGCGTCTCCTTGGTGACATCATTTCTGATCTCATCCAGAGTCATGCCTATGGCGATCTTGGCTGTGACCCGGGCGATGGGATAGCCGGTGGCCTTGGAGGCCAGGGCTGAGGAGCGGGAGACGCGGGGATTGACCTCGATCACCCGGTACTCTCCGTCCTTGACGGCAAACTGGATGTTGCAGCCGCCCTCGATGCCCAGCGTCCTGATGATGTTGATGGCCGCGCTCCTCAGCATCTGAATCTCTCTGTCGGAGAGGGTCTGAATGGGTGTGACCACAATGGACTCACCGGTATGGATGCCCATGGGGTCCATGTTCTCCATATTGCAGATGGTGATGCAGGTGTTGTTGGAGTCCCTCATGACCTCATATTCAAGCTCCGTCCAGCCGCCCACGCTCTCCTCCAGGAGAACCTGACTGATGCGGGACCTTTTGAGGCCCAGCTCGCAGATGGCGAGAAGCTCCTCCCGGGTCTTGGCGATGCCTCCTCCTGAGCCGCCCAGAGTGTAAGCGGGCCTGACCACCAGGGGCAGACCGAGCTCCTCCATAACCTGCAGG
>CAYQKI010000082.1:1607-9672 GCA_964418105.1 uncultured Methanotrichaceae archaeon
TTGACGGCGCGGCTCTCCGGCACCGGCTCGCCCACCCTCTGCATGGCCTTCTTGAAGAGGTCGCGGTCCTCCGCCTCCTGAATGGACTTGACTGATGTGCCCAGCACCTCGACGTTATATTTCTCCAGCACACCCATCTCTGCCAGCTCAGAGGTGATGTTGAGGCCGGTCTGGCCACCGATGCCGGCGATGATTCCGTCCGGCCTCTCCTTCTCAATGATCTTGGCTATGATCTCAGGGACGAGAGGCTCGATGTAGACCTTATCGGCGGTATCGGGATCGGTCATGATGGTCGCCGGATTGGAGTTGACCAGCACCACTTCGATCCCTTCCTCGCGCAGGGATTTGCATGCCTGCGATCCTGAAAAGTCGAACTCAGCCGCCTGGCCGATCTGAATGGGTCCGGAGCCTATGAGCAGAACCTTGTGAATATCGTTTCTCCTGGGCATCTCTACCGCCCTCCCTGGCATGCGGCATCATCTGATCTCTTCATCATCTTTAAGACTGTTCCGAAGAAGGGGTCTTCCGTGCAGAGCGGTCCGGGGTTGGCTTCGGGATGGTACTGCACAGCCAGGATATTGAGCTTCTCGCTCCTCACGCCCTCCACAGTCCCGTCGTTGGCATTGAGCTGGGTGACCTCCAGGTCAGTGCCCTCCACTGAGCCGGGGCGCACGGCGAAGTTATGATTTTGGGATGTGATGTAGACGATTCTCTTATCCAGGTCTTTGACCGGCTGGTTGCCTCCGTGGTGGCCGAACTTGAGCTTGAACGTCTCTGCTCCCAGGGCCAGGGATATGATCTGGTGTCCCAGGCATATTCCGAAGACGGGAATCTCTCCTGCAAAGCGCTTGACTGCGGAGATGGCCTCATGGGCCCTCTCCGGATCGCCGGGGCCGTTGGAGACGAAGAGGGCCTGGGGCTCTGTAGCCTCTATCTCCGGAATGGAGGCGTGGGCGGGAAGGACAGTGATGTCGAAGCCCCGGCAGGCGAGGCTCTTCAGGATACTTCTCTTCATGCCCAGGTCGAGCATGGTCAGGCGCGGTCCGGGTCCGGGCATCCGGTAGGGGGACTTGCAGGTGACATCACCCAGCAGGTCGAGGGTGGAGATGTCCGGCTGGGAGCGGGCCATGCCCACCACATCCAGGTCCAAAACATCTCTCTTCTCGCCCACGGCGATGGCCGCCCTCATCACTCCCTGATTTCTGACCTTCAATGTGAGCATGCGGGTGTCCACGCCGCACAGTCCGGGCCTGCCCTCTTCTATCAGGAATTCATTGAGTGTTTTTGTCTGGCGGTGATGAGCCGGGCGCGGCCAGAACTCCCGGCTGACCATGGCCTTGGGCCACATCCTCTCCGACTGAAAATCCTCTCCGTTCACTCCATAGTTGCCCTGCAGAGGATATGTGAACATAAGCATCTGTCCGTGGTAGGAGGGATCGGTCAGCGCCTCCTCGTATCCGGACATGACAGTGGTGAAGACCAGTTCGCCCGAGACCACACCGGGCGCACCAAAACCGGTACCTTCCACCCTTGTACCGTCTTCCAACCCTAAGACCCCAATCATAGTATCGGCAAGACAAGCAGCTAAGTCATCTAAATACATTTCGATGGATGCCAAACGCTGGACGGCCTTTGGGCTTTCGAGGGAAAACTACAAATATCTATAACGATTACATAGATAGTTTGCCGCGCCATTCAAGGGTTGGCGGGAGAGCCGTGGGCTCAACGCATCCGTTACCGTTCTGTCCGGCAGGTAAAAGTTGTCTGCCGGAGAGAGATGCATGCCTTCGTGGCCATGCAGGCGGCTGCGGGCCAGTGAGGGAAAAAAATCCTGGGGAAAAAAAGTTGCGTGTCATAACCGGCACAGCAATCCTCCGGGTCACTCTCACGATAATACACGGCCGGGACATGGCGCGGCAAAAGATATTTTTTTCTGAATTCCGCCACCTAGTTAAACCTGTGATTCCCTTTACCCCCGGGGATAGGCAGCTATGGCGGCAAAAAAGTCATCTTCGATGGTTACCATCGCATTGATTCAAACGCAAATTTCAGAGGACATGGACCTCAATTTAAAGCGGGCCCTGCAGTTGGTCAGAGAGGCAGCGGAAAAGGGAGCCCAGATCGTATGCCTGCCTGAGCTTTACCGCACCCGCTATTTTCCTCAGCGGGATAGAGATGTGAAGGAGATCTCCGGAGGCAGCAGCCTGGCGGAGAGCATCCCCGGCCCGTCCACTCAGGCGTTCTCTGCTCTGGCCCGGGAGCTGCAGATAGTGATAATCGTGCCTCTCTTCGAGAAGGACCCCTCCGGCTATTTCAATTCTGCAGTTGTCATAGATGCCGACGGCAGCCTTCTACCGACGTATCGAAAGGTGCACATTCCCCATGACCCGCTCTTCTACGAGAGGAGCTACTTTGACCCCGGAGAGGAGATCCAGGTCTACGATACCCGCTATGCCAGAATTGCCGCCCTCATCTGCTTTGACCAGTGGTTTCCAGAGGCGGCCCGGGTCGCTGCCCTGGGTGGAGCGCAGATCATCTTCTATCCCACGGCCATTGGCTGGATCCGGGGAGAAGAGACGCCTGTGGAGGGGGACTGGCATGACGCCTGGCAGACGGTGCAGAGGGGGCATGCCATCGCCAATAGCGTCTGCGTGGCTGCGGTCAATCGCGTGGGATGCGAGGACGGCCTGATATTCTGGGGAGGCTCTTTTTTCTGCGACTCCTTCGGCAAGGTTATCGCAGAGGCGTCCCGCAGTTCTGAGGAGGTGCTGGTGGTGAGTGTGGACCTGGCCGGAAATGAGGCCGTGCGGGAGGGCTGGGGCTTCTTCAGGTGCCGCCGGCCGGATGTCTACTGGCCGCTCATTGAGATGGTCAAAGGAGATGCCGGGGCCGGAGGGCGGGCCGCAGCCGCTGGGGTCCGGCCTGCGGAGCCTGGATTGTGCCTTCAGGACACTGCCCGCGCTCTGGGCTACCACATGCCTGCCGAATGGGAGAGGCATGAGGCCATCTGGCTCTCCTGGCCCTACGACCTGGACAGCTTTCCCCAGATTCAGGCTGTGGAGAGGGCCTACCTGGCCATCATCAAGGCCATTCACACCTCCGAGACCGTCAACCTGCTGGTCAGAGACGAGATCATGCTCAATTCCGTGGTGGCGGCCCTGCGCCAGGAAAAGGTCGACCTGCAGCGGGTTCGCTTTCACATCATCAGCTACGCAGATGTCTGGTTCCGGGACTACGGCCCCACATTTGTGGTCAATCGGGACAGGAAGCAGGGTGCGGGCCGGGTGGCGGCGGTCAACTGGATCTTCAATGCCTGGGGAGAGAAGTATCCTGAGCTGATGGGCGACACCAGGATCGCCTGCCAGATCAACGACGATCTGCTGATGGAGTGCTTTAAGCCCGGCATAGTCCTGGAGGGGGGATCGATCGACGTCAACGGCTGCGGAACGCTCCTCACCACAGAGCAGTGCCTGCTCAATCCCAATCGCAATCCATCCCTTAGCAGAGAGGAGATCGAGGTCTATCTGAGGGAGTATTTGGGGGTGGACAAGATCATATGGCTGCCGGAGGGCATAGCCGGGGACGACACGGACGGCCATGTGGACGACATCGCCAGGTTCGTCGGCCCCAACACCGTCCTCTGCGCCTTTGAGGATGATCCTGATGACGATAATTATCTTCCCCTGAAGAGGTGCTACGAGCGGCTGCTCTCCGAGACGGACCAGGACGGCAGGCCCCTCCAGGTGGTCAAGCTGCCCATGCCCGGCCGGGTGGGTGAGGAGCGGCGGCTTCCGGCCAGCTATGCCAACTTCTACATCGGCAATGATACGGTCATGGTGCCGGTCTTCGGCCACGAGAATGATGAAAAGGCCCTGCAGATCATCGGCCGGGCCTTCCCGGATCGGAGGGTGGTGGGGATCAACTGCCGGGAGATGGTGGCGGGCCTGGGCACAATTCATTGCATCAGCCAGCAGCAGCCGCAATAGCATTGTGTGTTGTGGTACTTTGGCATCAAGCTATGAGGAGATCAGGAGCGCCGCAGACCTGCAGAGCGTCTCGGAGAAGTCGGTCTGGCAGAGCTTTGAGCGGCTGGCTGCCTTCATCTTCGAGGAGAACGGCTATGCCGCAGAGAGGGGCCGGGTCATAACCTGCGGCAAGAGGCGCAGGCAGTTTGATGTCATCGCCAGAAAGGGCGGCCGGACATTTCTGGCCGAGTGCAAGAGGTGGTCGGGCAGCCGCTACCGGCTCTCCGCTCTTCTCAGGGCCGTGGAGCAGCATAAAGAGAGGTGCCAGTTTTATAGCAGCGTGACCGGAGAGGGCGACGTCGTCCCGGTGATTGTGACGCTGATCGAGGAGGAGGTGCAGTTTTACCAGGGGATGGCCATTGTGCCCATCCTCAAGCTCAACTCCTTCCTCGGTGAGGTGGAGCAGGGGCTGGCACTGCCTCAGCGCCGGGCATAACCAGTTGCTAACGACGTTTTCACCAAAGAGACACTAGAAGCGCACAGAGTACGCATAGAGACGAGCTAACAACAGAAACGGCAGAGCAACTCTGGTTTAGCCATAGAAAATAGTGAAGAGCCTGGATGGCCTTTGATTGGCAGTGGCACGGTTGCCATCTCAAGCCGCGGCCTCACAGCACGCACTGGCTGCAGTCCTGGCAGCCGCACTCGATATTGTTGATTTTCCACTTCAGCGCCCAGCGCTTCATATCTTTGACGATGTCGATGATCTCCAGGCCGGAGTCGGTGAGGGTGTAGCGGCTCTTTACAGGAAATGAGCTGCTGTCCACATGGTTCTCGACGAGCCCCTCCTTCTCCAGCTCCCGCAGGCGCGCCGATAGCACCTTCTGGGTGATGCCGGAGAGGCAATTCTTCAGCTCGGAGAAGCGGCGGGTGTGACCCTCGCCCTTGTACAGCTCCAGAAGGATGAGCAGCGTCCACTTTCGGGCGATGTACTTGACTGTCAGGTTGACGGTGCATCCGTTTTGCATGGTATCTTCGGGGAAACTTTCTAGGCTAAATACATTGGTATCCTTAGTATACTACGCAGGGCAGGATGCCAGGAATAAGAGAGTAAGCTGAAGCTGCCCCTAACATTCAGATAAAATTTAATTGAAATGGAGGCAATTTGAAATGGCTGCTATGGAAAAGCCCGATATGTTCTGTTACCAGTGCTCACAGACTGCTGGAGGCACCGGCTGCACCGTCAGGGGAGTATGCGGAAAGGAGGCGACTGTCGCCAGGCTGCAGGACAACCTGCTCTTCGCCATCAAGGGCATCAGCGCCTATCTCTATCACGCCAGGGAGCTGGGCTACACCGACCCGGAGGTTGACGCCTTCATTGAAAAGGGCTTCTTCTCGACGCTGACCAACGTCAACTTCGATGCTCAGCAATTCCTGAACCTCGCCGTCCAGGCGGGGCAGATGAACATCAAGACTATGCAACTGCTCAAGAAGGCGCACATTGAGACCTTCGGCGAGCCCACGCCCGTGCAGGTGAAGACGGGCACAGTCAAGGGCCACGGCATCCTGGTCACCGGCCACGACCTGCATTCCCTTCATAAGCTCCTGGAACAGGTGGAGGGGACGGACGTCTTCGTCTATACCCACTCCGAGATGCTGCCCGCCCACGGCTATCCGGGATTGAGAAAGTACAAAAACCTGGCAGGCAACCTCGGCAAAGCGTGGTTTGACCAGAAGAAGCTCTTCGCCCAGTACCCCATGGCCATCCTGGGCACATCCAACTGCTTCCTGCTGCCCAAGGAGGAGTACAAGGACAGGATGTTCGCAGCCGGGCCCGTCTACCTGCCGGGTGTTCCGCACATCGACGGCTACGACTACTCTGAGGTCATCGCCAAGGCCCGCTCTCTGCCGGAGCTGCCGGACGCGCCAGGAGAGTACGTCCTGACCACGGGCTTTTCCACATCCGTCCTGCTCTCCCATGCCGCCAAGATCAAAGAGCTGGTGGAGGCGGGCAAGATCAGGAGGTTCTTTTTGGTGGGAGGCTGCGACGCGCCCCTCAAGAAGTCCGACTACTACCGGGAGTTCGTGCAGAAGCTGCCCAAAGACACCGTCATCCTCACCCTGGCCTGCGGAAAGTTCCGCTTCAACGACCTGGACTTGGGAGACATCGAGGGCATTCCCAGGCTGATCGACCTGGGCCAGTGCAACGATGCCATAGTGGCCGTGGAGGTAGCGTCCGCCCTGGCGGGGCTGTTTGGCGTGGGTGTCAACGACCTGCCCCTGACGCTGGTGGTAAGCTGGATGGAGCAGAAGGCGGTGGCGATCCTCTGGTCTCTGCTGGCCCTGGGGCTCAAGGGAATCTACCTCGGCCCGATTGTGCCGGGATGGGTCAATGCCGATATGCTCAAGATACTGGTCGAGGGGTACGACATCAAGCTGATCAGCACGCCGGAGGAGGACATCAGGAAGATGATGGGGTGAAAGTGCGATCATGGTGAGAAATCTCAACTCATCATTGCGGATGTAGTGGGCAGGCTCAAGCCTGTCCCTTCTTATTCTCATTCTTCAGCCGCAAAATCGCGAATTCAAGGGCATGGGTTCGCGAAGAGTCGATCTATAATAAAAGGTGCTGGAGAACGCCACGCTCTCAGAGAACCAGATAGTCCAGCATAAGATCATCAAACAGCTCCGGGAAGCGACCAGAAAGCAGTCACAGTCGCGCCCAGAGATATGTGGCCACCAAACTTGCCAATACACCCAACACAAACGAAAGAGTGTTAGATTTAATATTGATAATTCGTCTAAATGATGCAAAGCTATCCATTTTTGCCTCATCCATAGCAACAACTAACTCCTTCGCAAGTTGTATTGCACGTTTATATGCCTTTATTGTATCATCATGGGTTTTTCCGACAGAATTCATCTCAATTAGTCGAGCTTCGGCCAATAAGCCATTATATTCTGTGACTTTTCTATTGAAATCTGATTCAGAAAGATTAACGCAATATCGCTTTCGGTCACCATCATCATTTATATCTGCAATAAGCTCGCCTATACTGCCCCATATTATTTTTAGACAGTCAAGGGTTGCCCGCTCTAAGTGCCCTTTGGCTTTCTCGATGTTTTCGGTCTTTCTTTTATCAGATAATTCGGGATTTAACACTTGAAAAACATGGGAAAGTATGTTCTCAATTTCAAGAAGCGTTTCATCCGGCTTGGCACTCAGATAGACCACTACATCAGCATAAGCGGGAATAAATTCATCTCTATAATATTTGGCCAGATCACATAATTGAACAACATGCGTATTATCAACGCAATCTGCATTCTTGGGGTCTTGTTGATCCATTTCGGAACTCCATTGAAGGATTTATTTCCAAGCTAAGGCTAAAGCACAGAAATACTATGCATAAAATTTCTACTGTCTCTCGAAAAACGTATTTATTCTAAACCAAGCATCCTTCTAAATTTATTTTTTTTATTTAATGGAACTATCTTGAATATATTCCCACTTCTGGAGACTAAATTACTGTCGATTCTCTTGATTTCTAACTTCTTGCCAGATCGTTTTTCGACGTATTTATCCACGTCTCTTGTTGAGGCGAATTTGGAGATCTCCTCACCCCACTTATCTTCGAAGAAAACGGTCTTTCTGCCCATATTTATCCTCTTTATTTTCGTGCGCATAGGTTTATGAATCTGGCTTATAAAGATTTGGTCTATCAGCCATTTATTATCGCCCATGATGGGATCGGTACGGAGATATCTCAATATCGAATAACGCTTTTCGCGATTCAATTATAATTGTTATTCCTGTTTAAGATTTAAAAATCTTTCGAAATCACTTATCATAGCAGGAAGTCTTTGGAATCAGGCCATCGAAGGCGATGATAGAGGTCCACTTCCTGGTGGGAATAAGGAAGGTATGCGAGATGATAAGCGTTAGCCGCAGAAGCTTTGGGTAGAAGGATGAGGCATGCATTCTTCTGTCAGTTTTGGGCAATTCCCTCTTCCACAATCCTGATCTCTTCTTCAGTCAGGCCATAAAGCTCGTAGACCAGGGCGTCTATCTGGCGGTCTGTGGCTTCGATTTGGCGTTG
>CAYQKI010000083.1:0-9600 GCA_964418105.1 uncultured Methanotrichaceae archaeon
AGATCATACTGCAGCGTGGTTACTCCTCGCGCTCGGAGGGCATCAGGGATGCCATCAGGAACTACATTGTCCATTACGAATGGATGAGCGATGTGCAGGGCGAGAGGGTGGGTGTCATCACTTTGGTATACTCGCATGGCCAGCGCGGCCTGGTCGACAGTCTGACTGAGATCCAGCATGATGCAGGGGCCATCATCCAGTCCAGCCTGCATGTGCATCTGGACCACGACAACTGCCTGGAGGTCATCGTCCTGCGCGGAGAGGGTCAGGAAGTGAGGCGGGCGGCAGAGAAAATGATGTCCCTCAAAGGCGTGAAGCATGTCAAGCTGAGCACCACATCACTGGGAAAGGAGCTGTAGGAAGCGTCAGGTGCTGGCAGAGACAGGAAATATGCGCATTGAGGAGATTTCACCTGCTCTGGCTGGGGCGTGCCTGGCGGAGGTGGAGGGCAGGATGCGACTGGCGACCAGGTCGGAAGACAGCATGCCGGTCTACGGGGAGCGCATCCTGGAGGGGCTGCGGCTATGGGATCCCCACCGCTCCAAACTGGCGGCGCTATTGCTGAAGACGTGCGGAGGTTGCCTATCACTCGAGAGCAATGCCAGGGTGCTGTACCTGGGAGCAGCCAACGGGACCACTGTCAGCCACGTCAGCGATTTGGTGAGAGAGGGGCTGGTCTATGCCGTGGAGTTCTCGCCCCGCGCCATGCGCGATCTGATCCGGCTGTGCGAGAGGCGCAGCAACATCATCCCCATCCTGGCAGATGCCTCCCGGCCCGAGGAGTATGCCCCTCTTCTGGAGCCCGTAGACCTGATCTATCAGGATGTGGCTCAGCGAAATCAGTCTGAGATCGCCTCGGCCAACTCCAACCGATACCTGAAGCCCGGCGGCGATCTGCTGCTCATGCTCAAAAGCCGCTCTGTGGATGTGACGGCAGAGCCGGCGGATGTTTTGCAGGAGCAGATAAAGCAGTTAAAGGGGCTGGCTGTGCAGGCCGTATCCGACCTGCTGCCATTTCATCAGGACCACTGGGCGATCGCAGCCAAAAAGATTTAGCAGGGTGCCAAAATCCTGCCGGTGTGCCCTCAGGACAATAGCCTCTTGATCTCATCGAAGATGAGGTTGGGCAGCAGCCGGATGTAGCCCACCAGTGGGATTTTAGCCCTGGCCTTGCCTATGACCCATTCCTTCTTCACGGGCGTCAGATAGCTGATTCCTTCTCCCACATACGTCCCATTTTGAGTGCTGTAGACAAGAAGTCCCGTATTCTTGTCCAGGAATATTCCGGAGCCCACATCACGCAGGTCGCCCCGGTGCGCCTGGATATATGATACGTTGGCAGTGCCGAAGATCTGGCCCGCCATCTGATCTATGACCTCATTGTGGTCTCCCTTTGTGATATAGCCGGAGAAGGGGGCGCGGGGGCCTCCATCCCACATGGGCTCTCCCTCATCCACATATCGCAGGGCGCGGTGAATTATGGGCGTGGCCTTCTCGCTCCCGGGAGGCCATCCCAGGAGCATCTTGAGCTGATCGAGGAGGTTTAGGCTCTCCTTGCCGTAGGGCCGGAACAAAATGACATCTCCCGGATTATTGAATGCGGTGTAGCCGGTCGTCTCCGCCTCATCCCAGGGGATGATCTCCGTGCGCGAAGCGCCCTGCACCACTACGATGTCTCCGATATTGAGATTCGGCACCATGCTTCCCGATTCAACTGCAACCATCGGCGTCCAGAGGCCCAGCACCAACTGGGAGAGAAGGGATATGCCTCCCACCACCACCACTACGAATATGATATCCTTGACAGGACCGGGAAGAGGCAAATTGTCAAACCACTCTGCGATCTTCATCAACCAGCTTTATCAGTGGGAAGCCTCTTATACTCCTTTCGATGCAGCGGACAGCTCCAGCCCTCATTCGCGAAGGCATTGTGATGAGGTTTGCCGAGAAAGGCTACCAGATAGAGCCGGAGGCATTGGAGGCCATCTGCTGCTACTCCGGTAGCACTGAGGAGCTGGTCCGGCGCATCATCCGCAGCATCGATCGGTCTGTGGCGGTGATCGGTACTGCCCAGGTCTCCTGCCTTTTCAGCTCAGGAGCTATGCCGTCTGCCTCGCGAAGTCATCCCGGGAGCATTTTGAGCCGGCCATTGCAGCCGGATGGGATGGCATCTCGCCCGCCGGCGGCTCCCCTCAGCCTCACAGCCGCTGCCTGCCCTGCCGATTCGTCTGTGGAGTTAAAGTGCGATATCACCGGCCGCTCCACCTGCGTGGGCGATTACGACGACTTTGTGCACTACTTTCGCGATAGATACGCCAAGATCAGGGAGATCCTATCCAGGAGGCTCAACAGCCGCCCCATCGAGTCCCTGGGAAAGAGCAGCACCGGCCGTGAGGTCTCAATTATAGGCATGGTCATGGATGTGAGGGCCACGGCCAAGGGCAATCGCGTGATAGAGCTGGAGGACCCCACCGGCATGATCACAGCCGTCATTGCCAGGGACTCGGAGATCTATGAGCAGTCCGCCCAGATTGTGACCGACGAAGTCATAGGCGTCACAGGAACCACAGACGGCAACGGACGGCTCTTTGTCAAATCACTGCTCTGGCCGGATATGCCCGCCCAGACGGCACCCCTGGAGAAGGGGAGCGGACACGCTCTCCTCCTGTCCGATCTGCATGTGGGAAGCAAGTACTTCATGGCCGATGCCTGGGAGAGGTTCATGGGGTGGCTGAACGGGGAGGCTGACGACCCCTCCGGCCTGGCGGCTCAGGTGCAGTATCTGCTCATCGCCGGCGATCTGGTGGATGGGGTGGGCATCTATCCCGGCCAGCAGAACGATCTGGCGGTGATGGACATATATGCCCAGTACCAGGCGGCGGCTGAGAGGCTCAACTCCATACGAAAAGGCATCAAGGTGATAATCGCGCCCGGCAATCACGATATCGTGCGCCAGGCGGAGCCCCAGCCTTCCCTTCCGGAAGATGTGCAGAGCTATTTCAGAAAGGACATGCTCTTTGTGGGCAATCCCGCCTGGGTTACCATAAGCGGCGTCTCGGTCCTGATGTATCACGGCCGCAGCATAGATGATCTGGTGCTGCGCCTGCCCGGCATCTCCTACGCCGCGCCGGAGAAGGCCATGATCGAGATGCTGAGGCGAAGGCACCTCTCTCCCATTTATGGCAGTCGCGTATCCATCGCTCCTGAGCAGGAGGACCATTATGTCATCTCCCGGCCGCCGGCCATACTGCACTGCGGGCACGTTCACACCGTGGGCATAGCCCGCTACAAGGGCGTGTCCGTGATCAATAGCGGCACCTGGCAGTCCCAGACCGATTTCCAGAAGAAGATGAACATCCAGCCTGTGGCAGGGGTGGCCCCTCTGGTGGATCTGGCCACCATGAAGGTGCGCAAGCTGATATTTGCTTAAACTGTGTTAATATAAAAATTTAAGAATTACAAAATTTTGGTGAATCGATGCAAATATTCTCTTAGTAGCACGACTTTTAGATTGCGATAATATGCCCGGTGTTTCAAAATTTCGAATCGAAAATAGCTGTGTAGCTTATGGAATTCGTTATGCTTTCTGTGAGATATCCTCATGGCTATGTCCCGAAGGCCATTTTCGATATAGTATCACTTACCAAAAAATATAAATATTAAGCCTGCAAACAGTATCCTATAATAGGAACAGTTTGAGGTGAGACTATTAGAAACATAGGAGTTATAGCGATAATGGCTCTGGCCGTGCTGTCCATCTCTGCCGCAGCGCAGTTCAATGACGGCCAGATAGGCACCAGCGGTGTGGACATTCTTGGAACAGGCATCTTTGAGACAAACGGGGCAGCCATCACCTTCCCGGAGGGTCAGGATACCAACATCGATACCCTGGAAGTAGGCGACGATAAGGCCATTGCCTTTGGAAATGTCTGGCAGGCCACAGGAATGGCCACTGCAGCCAACGACCTGGAGGTCAAGAAGAATCAGGATACTGGCGAGTGCACATCGTGTGATGAAACAGAAGATATCACCAATGCTGACGGGAGTACAGATAATTATGCGGGCTGTATGGACCCCTGCATCAAGGTCAACGTCGATCAGATCAAGGTAGGCAACCGGGAGGCAAGAGCTTACGGATTCTCCTCGGCAACCAACCACGTCAAGATAGTAGCCAATCAGCAGTAGACAGGGTCTCGTGGACTAGAGAGGGTTAAATGAGGGCAAAGATCCATCCCACCGGCCCGGTGCTGGTGGGGCTTCTCCTTATTTGCGCCTTCTCTGTTCCGGGGCTGGCGGGCCTGCCTCCGGCAACCGGTGAGACAGGCGCGTCCAAAGATCCTTTTATCGACATCTCTGATCAAAGAACCGACAAATGGGGCATTATCGAGTCAAGCGGTGATGCAGTCTATTTTCCCTGGTATGGCCGGGAGAGCATGACCATGCCCACAGCCCACAGCGCTCCTGCCCGTTCATCCTCCTCAACATTGGAGCAGATAGAGCTCAACTCCAGCTTTAGTGCGGTGGAGGTGGAGAGCCTGATGGCTGTCAACACCCAGAGCCAGAGGGATCTGCACTATGATGCATCCAGCCCCCAGGAAGGGAATGCAGAATTTGACGGTCTGGAAAACTCACTGGATATAAGCGTCCGGGGAGAGGAAGAGGACATATCTGACAGTAGCCTATTCGATGCCATTGCCTCCGACCGCTTGCTGGAGGATCTGCCGGAAGACATATCCGAAAATGTCTCCCGTGGGGCGGCTTTCCCTCACAACCGGATACGCCAAACCGGAAATTATCTGAATATTGAGGTGAGAGACATCACCGTCAGCGCCATAAACACTATGGAGGGCGGCAGTGCCGTGGCTACGTCCAATATAATCATCGAGCCGGTGCAGGTCATATACTGTCCATCGGAGGTGAATGCCAAGCTGAAATGATTTTCCACAGCTTTTTGTCGCGTTGATGCTTTTCTTTCGATTTAATGGGAATGATAAACCTTTTTGGATCAGTCTGGCCCGATCTCCGGCCAGGGCTATGATTGCCGGCATGCAATATCTTCTATCGCATATCATCTTCTATTCGACTATTGAGTCCGGAGCGAATACATATGGAATAAATTATATAAGTTATTGATGGCAAATATGCTTTGCTTTCTCCAATATTCACAAAGCTGCTATTAAGTGTTCTGCATATTCTCAAGGAAATTCTTTCAAAGAAATATTTCAATAAATCTAGTTTTTCTAATTATTTGTCGCCAAAAAGTATTTATATAAATGAAACTTAGTTAATTGTAGCCTAAAAAGGTTTATGGGGTGAGAACATCGAAAAAGTAGCAATATTCTTTGTTCTGTCTATGGCCATGGCTGCGTTTGCAGTCCCGGCCATGGCACAGAGTGGAATGATCGGAAGCGGCGGCGTAGATATCCTGGGACAGGGCATTTTCGAGACTGGAGGCAATGCCTTCAAGTTCCCGCAATCGGCTGATATCAGCTTCGACTCCATCAGCGTGGGAAATGATAGGGCTCTGGCCATCGGCGGAACAATTCAGGGGGCCGGCGGCTTCAGCTCCAACCTCGCCGCGGTCACTGCCCAGAACAATCTGAAGATCAAGAAGAACCAGGACACCGGCGACTGCGACTGCTGTCAGGGTGTCGATGGCTCTGCCTGCCAGGATTGCTGCACCAAGTACAATGTGGAGCAGATCAGTGTAGGAAACAGAGACGCGACAGCAATCGGACTGTCCCTTCAGTTTGGCTTCCCATTCACCAGGAATGGGGCTTCCACTCTGGCTCAGAACAACGTGGAGATTGTGACCAACCAGCAGTAGCTCCGGGAATTTCCGTCCGGAGGATGGGATAATGAGAGAAATGCCAAAGCCCGCCGGCAGTATGCTGGCGGTGGCTATTTTTATCTTCCAGATTAGTCTCTTCGGTCTGATTCTCCAGCTTACTGCGCCTCTGGCATATGGTGCGCAGCCGGCGGAGCTGCCGGACCTGGAGAATGGGCTTAAGCAATCGTCATCAATCTGGCATGTGAATAGCCTGGAGCAATCCAAGGGCGAATTGATGGCTAAAAGCCCGCCCACTCATGAGGAGATAAATCTGGAGGGCAACAATACCTCTGCCGCCGTCACAGATCTCAAGGCCTTCAACAGCGTCAAAGAGAGGGATATCAACTGCGAAACGCAGCAGAATGCAGAGGAGAATGACGGCCAGTTCGTCAATTCCCTGGATGTGAGCGTTTCAGGAAGTGCCGGACAGGCGGAGGAGGTATGGCCGGGCGATCCGGAGATTGGAGATGTAGAGGCCATTGTGGATGAGGCATTCGGCAGCGGACAGCGGGCCGGCCAGGAGCAGCTCTCCGGGCAGGGCGAGATCGGCGAATCACGCAGCAGCAAGAGTGGTGATAGAAGAGACGGAAGAGACCTATTCAGCAATAACCTGGATATCGATGTCCATGGCATCACCGTCAGCGCAGTAAACACTGTGGAGGGCGGAAGCGCCGTGGCCACTTCCAACATAATCATCAAGCCGGTGCAGATGATAGTCATCCCACCTGAGGTCCAAGCCAAGCTGAAGTGATTATGGAGGGAATCAAAAATTTAATTCCTATTTTTCCCATCAAAAAGTATAAGGGCATTTTGCTGCATTCTCCTTCCCGATATGATTATTCAGAGACCGAGAGGCACAAGGGATTTTCTTCCTGAGGAGACGGAGAGGAGGGGCAGGGCCAGGAGGGCCATGCAGGGCGTGCTGGAGCGCTGGGGATACAGGGAGGTGGCCACTCCCACATTTGAGCATCTGGAGCTCTTTACAGAGAAATCGGGCGCGTCTGTGGTCGATGAGATCTACAGCTTCAAAGACAAGGGCGGGCGGGACATGGCCCTGCGCCCGGAGCTGACGGCTCCTGTCATGCGCATGTATGTATCCGAGCTGCAGAACTCGGCGAAGCCGCAGAGGCTCTGGTACTTCGGAAACTGCTTCCGCTACGAAAGGCCCCAGAAGGGGCGCTTCCGGGAGTTCTGGCAGCTCGGCTGCGAGCTGATCGGTGGCACTCGCCCCGATTCTGAGGCGGAGGCCATAGCGCTCGCCGAAGAGATGCTCAAGAGCGTGGGGGTTCGCGGCGAGATTCATGTGGGATATCTGGGGCTCATTCGCACTCTTCTGGCCAGGATCGACGAGCAGCACAGGCCGGCCATCATGAGGATGATCGACAAAAAGGAGAGGTCTGCCCTCAGCGGCCTGCTGGATGAGATCGGCTACAGCCATCTTGGCCTTCTGGAGCTGATCGACCTCAAGGGCAGGAAGGCGCTGGACCGGGCGGCGGAGATCGTCCGGGATCTGGCGGTGCCGGATGCCGGCGCTCCCGCGGGCGCGCGGGCAGGCGACCCTTCAGCCGGGCTGGCAGGGGTAGCCGTTGCAGCGGGCGCACCCTTAGCCGGGCGCGGCTCGGCCCGGCTGGGCAGGCAGGTGGGGGCAGAGCTGCATTTTGAGGAGTTCTCGCAGACCGTGGATCTGCTGCAGGCCTACGGCGTCGACTTTACCGTCGACTTTGAGATCGTGCGGGGCCTCGAGTACTACTCCGGCACCGTCTTTGAGGTCTATGCTGAGGGCCTGGGCGCGCAGAGGCAGATCTGCGGAGGCGGGACATATGAGCTGGCCAGCCTCTTCGGCGGCAAGGAGACTTCGTCCACCGGATTCGGGCTGGGCTTTGACCGCATTATGGAGATAGTGTCCCTGGAGGGCGAGCGGCAGGTGCCGGTCTACCTGGCCTACACACCGGACGTGAAGCTTCAGGCCGCGAAGATCGCAGCCGAGCTGAGGGAGAGCATTCCCGTGGTCCTGGATGTCATGGGCAGGGGACTGGGGGCTCAGCTCAAGGCGGCGGCCAGCGCCAGGGCGAGGTTTACGGTGATCGTGGGCAAGGACGAGCTGGATGCCGGAAGGCTCACCCTGCGCGACATGGCCGGGGGAGAGCAGGAGAGCCTGAGCCTTGCGGAGATAAAGACGCGGCTAAAAGAGCATTTTCAAAAGTCTTGACGGGGGCATTCCCCCCCTGCGCACCCGCCGGTCGGGCTTTTGATATTTTTTAAATATTACTTATTTTTCTATGTGAATGCCGCAGATATTATTATTAGCATGGCAAAGGCCAGCATCACCGCCGAGAGGATGATCAGGTCGGAGTATTTGCTCTTGAGCAGGCCGTCCAGGAGAGCATTAAGCCCTTTAGCTTCAATGGAATCTGACATCACCCCACCTTCATTATCTTTCGTGATGCTTAATTGGCGTTCATGATTTAAATAAATTTTTGTCGATGATTTATATATTTTATCTCAGTATTTGATGTAAGCGCCGGATATGAAGATCATTTTTCAGGGGAGTGGGTCTTTATCCGGCGGATTTTATCTGCGATACAATCCAATCTAAAATATCCATAAGTTGATTCAGAGATGATTCTTCCTTAAACCGGGAAAGAAAGATATTGGGACGCTTCGTGATCGACTTTTCTGCGATGTTCACACCAGGGATGGCATTTAATTGGTTTAACAATTCCCTTCTTTTCTGTTCATCGCTAAAAGGAGGTTTGGTCATCAGCCACTGAAATTGTATCTCAATCTTGCCGTAGGTCCAGATAGCGATTGGATAATATTGCTCGCCATTATAGTCTAATACCGGATAAAATGATCCATCTTGCTTTCCTTTACCCCACCAGAATCTGGGAAGTTTATGCCTTGACCATTCCAGGATTTTTCTGGCAACTTCAGCCTCTTCCGGACCTGTGCGCGATTTCAGTTCTTTGAAGAAAGAGGCTTCATCCCATTGCCTATGCAAACCGCGAAGCCCCGTCTTCCTGGCGATTGCCTCTTCAGTCTGGCCATGCACCCTGGGCACCAGAGATTTGTATAATTGATCTGATCCCCGGCTTACAAATTGCTTGATCTCTACAGCCAGAACTTCTGCAGGAGCCATCTGCTCGTTGAGAAATTCCACAATTCTTCGTAGTTCATTGGAAATTTCATCAGCCACAAAAAGCATGCGTATTTTTCCAGCTTGAAGATTCAATTTTGCATTTTGCCAAAAAGTCTCGACATCTCCGGAAGGACTTAAAAAAGTTCGAAGTTCTTGCTCAAAATCACGCCCATTTGCACTACAGGATGCCTCAAATTTGGCCTGTATCTCCTCCACAGGCCAATAGACCACTGCATTGGCGGCATAATCCAGCATCTGGCCGACCACCTCGCGCCGGATGCGAGTGTCACTGCTCCTTTTAACCTCAACCAGGGTAGGAATTGCATCCTGGTCCAAGAAGAGATGATCCACAGACCAGCGATCGCTGCCGTTTTCTTCCGATGGCAGTGAGGCCTCTCTTGATATTAGAAGCCATTTTCGCGGCTCTGTGGAGTTAATTTGATCTCCCGCCAGGAGATTGGGATACCTGGCAAGAAGTTCCTGAAAATCCGCCTCTGATCCGTAAGGCTCTTCGGACATCTCCACCAACCGCCCGTCTGACTGGATGAGAAATACGCCGCTTGCCAATACAGTCACCCCTTCACGTTTAATTGGAGATATTTAATAAAATAAGAAAGAATTTGGGATTAAA
>CAYQKI010000084.1:0-9425 GCA_964418105.1 uncultured Methanotrichaceae archaeon
ACCTATTGACATCTTTAGCTGCTCTTGAAGCTGGGTGAAACGGCCCTGTATGCGCTCTTCCTGCTTGGCCATGGTCTTCAAGCGGATGTCCATCATATCCTTTTTCTCCTTCAGCTCCTCTGTGAGCTTGGCCTTGTCGGCCTTGAAGAGTAGTTCGCCGACGCCCTTGTATATAACTGCGTCGTCTGCGCTCTTCTCCAGCTCTTTGAGAGCTGCTTCCGTCTCTCTGATCAGGCCCTCTATCTGGGTCTTTTGAGTCATGACGGCAGAAGCTTGCTGCTGAAGCTGCTGGAGCTGAGCCAACTGATTTTGTATCTGCGGAGGCAGTTCGCCACTCATATACTCACCATCTCAAATGCGATCTTAACCAACCTTATCCAGGTATTTAAGGCTGCCCGGAGGGAGGCGGTATCCTCGCCCCGGATGTCAAGCCTAATCGAATTCTCTGCCAGGCTGAGATTGACGCTGGAGCGGTGCAGATCGTCATCCGCCTCCGGCGCCAGTGCCGCATAGATCTCTTTTGCATGCGCGCTCTCAAAGACGAACTGTGCGCAGCCCTTCATGTCTTCAGCCTGAACCTGATAGCCCCGTTATCAATGAAATCAATACACCCTGGTGCTACAACTATTACGCGCGCCTCTTTATTGGCGTATTTCTCTGCCGCAGGGAAGGGGGCGCTATTGCCCTGCCACTTCAGATCGAAGAGCGAGGCGATGGGACGGCAGGCCTCTTCCTCTCCGCAGATGACAGCCTCGCGCGCCTTCATGCGCCCGGCCTGCAGCTCTCCGGAGAGCCGGAAAGAGAGCCTGTCCTCTCCTCCGCAAAAGCGCTTGACAATGCCGCTGGGGTTGCCGTGGTCCTCCACCACCACCAGAGCCGCCTCAGCTTCTTCCTCCTCTCCACCGCCCATGCCGCTCTTGCCGCGATTGACATAAGACAGGCTAAGGAAAGAGGCCAGGGCGCGGGCAAACCGCCTTGTGCCTGGGGAGGGGTCTCGCGAAGTTGTGACGATCACCGGCAAGCCCTCCGGCTGCTGCTGGTGGGGCAAGCACTGCATCCTCAAACGGCCTTCATCTTCTTGACTGTGGTGGGCCGCTCCTTCATCAGGATGCGATGCCCGCAGTAGGGACAGCGAATGCCGCTGTACTCGTAATCGATCTCCACAGTCTTCTTGCACCGGGTGCACTTATAAGCCATCTTCTAAGCCGCCTCAAGGGTCTTCTTGAGAGACCGCAGCACGGAGCGGCCTAAAGACGTCTCAGGCAGAAATGAGCCGCCTGCAAAGGTGTAGCCGCACTTGCGGCAGCTCCAGATGGCTGTGCTCGTCCTGGTTACTCTATTCCTTCCGCACTGGGGGCAGTCGTATGTAGCCTTGCTCTTCTCCTCAGAATCGGCTACCTGCTTTCTTGACTTTCGGCCGTACCGGGGGCCGAATCGGGCTGCGGATCTGCTCTTCCTTCCTTTTGTAGTCTGCTTTGCCATGATAGTAACTTCCGTTTATGCTTGCTATGCTTCCAGAAACTTTTCCCGGATTTTCTTCGCATTCTCACATGCTATATCAATTATGCGGTAGACCTGCTCGGGCTTCAGCATTCCTTTGCCGCCCTTCTGCGAGCCGCAGATCTTGCCGTCCACGGTGGTGATGATGGTAAGCCTTGTGTTGGCAATAGCCTCCTCATCCACCCCCGGGTCGAACATCAGCACGTCATTGAACTCGATGGCCGTTGTGGCGACCGGTATATCCCGGATAGGCAGGATGTAGTCCTCACCCAGGCCAAAGCGGCTGGCAGGAACCTTGGTGGACAGCAGAGCAGCTATGGCTCCCAGGGAAGCAGCATCCAGAATATTTCCGCAGTCGTCCAGGATATGCACATCTATGAATATGATCCAGACCTGCTTGCCAGGTACTATGCACAGAGCCTCCAGGTCCACGGCCTTGGATTCGCGCACGCCGCGGTCCACGACCCGGGCCAGCTCGATCCCCGTCTCGCTGGGCGGTCCCGGCTCGAATGAAGGCGAGGCCAGGGGCACCAGCTCGGCATTGGTGATGATGACGCCTCGATTGGGCGAGTCCTGGAAGGGCTCTCCCGGCTGCATCTTCACCCCTACCAGCACCTGGCTCTGCCCCAATTTAACCAGGGCGCTGCCCTCCGCCTTGCGGATGACATCCCTCTCTATGGAGATCTCCCGGTACTGGTCGAACGTCCGGCCGTCCATCCTCTCCCCTTTGAGAAGCAGGTTGTAGATGAAGTCCTTCTTTATCTCGGATATGACGCTGGTCACAGGCATGCGCCTCCTTCTGGCCTCGCTTCGGTCATCTGGCTGTACTTATTGACCAGCGCCGACCTCTGCAGCTCATAAATGTCCCGCGCTCCCTTCATGGCCATCTCCACGGCTCTATGATACTCGTCGGGGCTGAGCCCTCCGTCCATCTGAATCAATGTGATGTCCCCTCCCGGAGTCATGGCTATGGGCAGGTCCGCCTGGCCGAAGTTGTCCTCCTCCTTCATGGGATCAAGGACTATGGTGTCTGCAACCTTTCCCGCAGCGCAGGCCGAGATCATGCTCCTCATGGGTATTCCTGCATCAGCCAGTGCCACAGCCGCAGCGTTTATCCCTGCGGTCCTGGTGCCGGCGTCGGCCTGGAGCACCTCCACAAACACATCGATGACCGATCTCGGAAAGAAGTTGGTCAGGATCACAGGCTCCAGTGCCTCACGGCTGACCTTGGACAGCTCGTAAGACCTCCTGTCCGGGCCGGGCCTCTTCCTCTCCTCCACGGAGAAGGAGGCCATGTTGTATCTGTAGCGCACAATAGCCCGGGTGGCCTCCTGCAGGTGCCTGGGGTGCACCTCTCGGGGGCCGTAGACTGCCGCTATTACCTTATTTCCGCCCATTTCGATGTAGCAAGAGCCGTCTGCTCTGGCCAGGACCCCCACCTCGATCTTCACCGGGCGGAGTTCGTCTGCCCTCCGGCCATCCAGGCGCAGTCCGTCCTTGAAAAATGATATATCAGTCTCATCCATAGCGATCAACTTCTGGCCCCTTTCTCCTTCTTCAAAAAGTCCACAATCCTGTCTGTGAGTCCGTTGGTGTGGGCTTCCCTCTCAATGAGGGTAATGGTCCTCAGAGCCAGATCCATATCCTTTGCGCTCCCGCTGATCCAGATTCTGCCGTTCTGGCCAACGAAGATGCTGCAATTTACCTCTTTCTTCAGCATGCTGATCATGGAGCCGCCTTTGCCGATGAGCCTCGGAACTCTGGTATGGCTGATCTCGATAACCTGCCCGGCTCTGATGGGGCCGAGCTTTCGATCGTTCAAAGTAAGCTCCACCTTCATAGTGGGATCGACATCTTTCACCCTGGTCATGATGGAGCTGCCGATGCGTAAATGCTTGGACATATCCTCGTTATCGATCCTATTGGGATACTCGGAGATGTGCAGCAGCCCGTCGTAGGGGGAGTTGATGTCTACAATCCAGTTGGAGAAGGTTATGTCCTTCACCACGCCTATGACGTTATCCCCCGGTCCGGGAATATATTTTCCCGACAGAGGTATGACATTTATCTTGTCCCTAAAGTTCGCAAGGCCATAAAGCAAGGAATAGACGCTTCCGTCCCTGATATACGTCCCCTCGCCTGACCTCTTGGCATCCTCAGAGAGAAGATCACCTGGTACTACCACCTTGCGATCCATGTGCCTATTGCTCCCGTCCTCAATGCTTAAGAAGCTTCGTCTCGGCCTCTCCTTTGGTCAGCCGGTTGATGAGCGCATAAAATTCGGTCTGCATGCCCGCCGGTATCTGGACTACCCCGATCCAGGCCCCATTGTTCTGCCAGGCCTCCCGGTTTAGCTTGCCGAAGGCTGCGATCTCTCCGTAGGCTTTGGGGGCATAAGTGGGCGGGATCTTAACCGCCACCTCCACCTCCTCAAAACGGATGGGAATGAGGGGCCGGATGGCCTTCATGGCGATCTTGACCAGCTCATCTGTGGACTTGGTGGGATCGATATTGACGCGGGCCTCGCTCATGGCCTGCTCTATCCTGGCCGGTGGATGTGGAGTTTTGGTCTGGGGATTGATGGCATTTCTGGCGATGACCTCAATCACCTGACGCCGTTTGTTCTCTATGAACTGCTTTCTCTGCTCGGCGGTCAGGCTGATCTCGCCCTTCTTGATGATGGTCTCGGCGATGCTCAGGGCATCGGTGGTGCCGAAGGCCTTTTGCAGATCCTCCTCCGGGCTTCTGTCTCCGCGGGAGGCATTTTCAAAGACGTCCTCCACAGCCAGGATCTCTTCCAGATTGACGCTCTCTCCTCGTTTTATTGCCAGGGCTCCGTCCGGGTCGACCAGCACTTCGAAGGTTGTACCGTGTGTCTTGAGGCGGGCGGGGACTGCGTCATCCAGTCGGACCATGCCTATGCCTCTCCTTTCTCTCCCTTGCCGCCCTTCTCCTCTTTCTCCTCTTTGCTGCTGCTCACCTGAGATTTCATGCGGCTGACATACTCCGCCACATCCTTCTCTGCAAGCTTGTAAAATTTTCTATCTGAGAGCTTGATGATGCCGATCTCCGTGGTGGCTGCCTCCACCTTTCCCTCCGCAGCCTTGTAGAGGGCCTCCAGGCCCATGAGAACTGCCTCATCCATGGTCAGGTCCTCTCTGTACTTCTCCTCGAAGACCTCCATCACTGCCGACCGGCCTGCTCCTATTCCCGTGGCCTTGTACTCCAGAAGCGCTCCGGAGGGGTCGGTCTCGAAGAGACGGGTCCTGTCCTCCTCAGCTCCGATGATGAGCAGAGCCGTTCCAAAGGGCCTCACTCCGCCGTACTGAGTGTACTGCTGCTTGAAGTCGCAGATCTTCTTGGCCAGAGCCTCGACTCCGATGGGCTCGTCGTAGACCAGGCGGTTGATCTGGCTCTCCACCCTGGCTCTGTCGATGAGCACGCGCGCGTCGGCGACAAGGCCGGAAGTGGCTGCGCCGATATGCGTATCTATTTGAAAGATCTTTTCAATGGATTTGGGCTCCATGAGCCGGCTGGTGATTCTCTTGTCCACTAAAACGGCCACTCCGTCCTTTGCCTTGATGCCCACAGCCGTCGTTCCTCTCCTCACGGCCTCGCGGGCATACTCAACCTGGAATAGTCTGCCGTCAGGGCTGAATACGGTTATAGCCCTGTCATAACCCATCTGCGGTGCCATCTGCATCCTCGTGTCCTCCACTTAAATCAAAAGAGGTCAGCCCCAGGAATTGGGTGTCTGATCCCATGCTCTTACTTCTGTCGTCCGGACAGAGATCGACTCTCACACCATGGGTGCGGATAATACACCCGGAAACGTCCTTCAGCTCGATTCTTCTTCCGTCGCTTTCAGCACATATTTTACTCAGTCTTGGTAAATACTTTTCTCTAGCGCATTTGATTGTTCCGGAGACTCCTTTTGTATGCAGTGCTGCTCTGATCCCCCGCACGGAACGAATAGATGCCAGGGTGGCTCGCGTCTCCTTCAGGTACCGGTGCCCAAATCGCAGCAGCCCGCGGCGTCCGTCAAAGCAGATCAGCTTGAGCCGGTTTTGGCCGGCGCCGGCATCGCCGAACAGGGAGAACTGGGATGAGTGAATCTCGCTCATCAGGTCTTTGGGGGACAATTCGCCCTCCGCCTCGATCTCAAAGGCCATGTATCTTCTGCGGTCCCTCAGCACGGGAAGCCTGCTTCTCATAGGATCTCCACTCCCGGTCCGGCCCATTTTCTGCAATTCAGCTCCACCAGTCTGCCCGGCAGGGACAGGGCCTGCTCCGCCTCACCGGCCTCAAAGCCAGCTATCTCGGCCATGGCCATCAAATCCCTGGGCGAGCGCAGGTCCAGGTGAGAGGAGGCGCCGGCGGTGATCATGATGGATAGGTGAAACTTCCTGGCCAGGTCGAGGTTATGTCGCAGCGACTCCATCCACCTGGCTCGCGGGCTGCCCCGCATCAGCATCATGGGGCTCAGATCAAAGCCCACCGCCAGGCTGTTTTGCCGGGAGGCCCTTGCCGTGGCTATGGTGAGGGGCCGGCGGCCCTCGCAGGGGTGGATGAGCAGGTCCACATTGGGGTCCTCGGCGGCGGTGCGGACGGCCTCATCGCTGTATCCCCGCACCATCAGAAAAGGATATTTGCTGCGCAGTGAGCCGATGCGGCTCTTGAGAGCCCGGCAGCCGCCTGATCTGCCGGCAGCCCTGTTGGCTGCGCCCGCCTCTTCGCAGCCTGCTTCTGCGCCCACCACCACATCGATGCCTTTGATCATGTGGGCCGCCTCCTGCATAAAGATCCTGGCAGGATCGCGGTTGCAGATGATGATGCCGGCATATCCGAGCTGCCTCGCCCTGAGGGCCAGGCGGCTGGCAGAGGCTGATGACTCCGGAAAAGCAGAAACCAGTTCGTAATAGCTCATATGAGTTCGCTTAATATCTTCAATGCCTCTTCCCGCCGGGCTGGGAAGGTCTTGACTATAATGGTGACATCCAGGGCGTCCTTGGAGTCTGTAAGATGCACCAGGCCCCTGTAGGCAGCCTGCTTGTCCAGGCGGAGGTGAAAGCGGCTCTCGCCCTCTAGCCTGGAGGGAAGCTCCCGGCGCAGTGCTAGCAGGCCGTCTGCAGACAGTTGCTCGCGAAGGATGGCGAAGAAGGAGGCGGCCTCTCTCTTGCGGAGGGACGCCTCCAATATCCTGATCTCATTTCCGAAGTGGCCCTCTGCCTTGACAGATGTTATTCTGTCCAGGGGCACGAAGACCGAGAGCGCTTCGCGCACGCGGCCTTCGTCCTCCGTCGCTGCTACAAAGGCCCGGAAGGAGATCCTGTCGATCACACAGACCGGCCTACTTGCCCTTGCCGTCGTGGGCTCTTATGCCCGGCCGGGTCTTCTCCGTGCCGGTGCCCTTGTGCCTCTGTCCCCTGCCCTTGCGTCCGGCGCTTGTCTTGCCGCGCACGGCCCTGCCGCGGTGCACACCGTCGCAGACCCAGTTGAGTTCCCTGTCGCTCTTGATGCTGGACGAGGACGGATCAACTAAAATTACCTCGTAGAACTTCTGCCTGCCGTCTTCGGCCACCCAGTAAGAGTTCAGGACTTCCATGTTGCGGAACCTTCTGCCAGCCCGCTCCTCAGCGATCCTCTGGATGGACTTGGCCATGGTGATGGTGTTGACGCCCATCTTGCTGGTCTTTCTGTTCCTCTCGTAACGGGACTTTCTCCGCCCGCCTCTTCTCACTTTGACCCGGGCCACGACGATGCCCTGCTTGGCCTTGTAGCCGAGGGCGCGCGCCCGGTCCAGCCTGGTAGGCCTGTCGATTCTCTGAACGGTGCTATCCTGGCGCCAGGCCTTGAGCCTGTCCTGCCTCAGTGCGCCTACATAGCCCTCTCGGGGAGAGGACCAGGCTTCACCGATATAACTGTAAAAAGACCTCATTCTTTTCACCTTAACCGGTTCGACCAAAGGGTCACATTCCGGTGCGAGAAGGTGGGTAGAGGTAATAGGAGATAAAGGTTTGGGAGTGGGTGAGCATGGGCGGGCCGGTGGCAGTAGCAGATTAAGATGCCGGCGGGCGGATCGGAGGGCTCCTGCCCTCTGTATTTTTTTACAGGAAAGCGCCGATACTGCGCCCGCCTGCCATGCCATGCCGCATCAGATCTTCCACTTAGATCTTCCACTTTATGATGTCGCCCTTGACCTTCAACATGCCTGTCTTCTCCAGAGACCTGGCGATCTCCTCAGCCACGAGGCTGGCATCGACGGTCATGGTGTTCTTGTCTCCCATCTCGAGATAGCACAGGTCGGCAAAGTCATCGATGTCCATCTTGCCCTTTTCGGCTCTCTCCACTAGCTCTCCAATCAGAATTCCCATAGACCTGATGATGAGAAACTCCTCGCTAAAATCCTCCCGGAATTCGTCATCAAGATTATCGTAGCGCGTCGTTGAAAATTCGTCAACGGCTATCTCCACGGCCTTGGTCATCTCCACATCCATTCTCATGTGAAGCAGAGGATCATCTTCATTATAGTCTTCGGCGTTTACAGGTATGACTACCATGGGATCGTCGGCGAGAGTTCCTCGATTGCCGATGTCGATCATATTGATGCGGAAGAAATCCTCCACGAAATTCATGGCTGAGATGCACTCTGCAGCGGTCCAGAGCAGCTCATTCTTTTCCTCTTCCGGAATGGCAGATTCTCCGGCTTTTCCTGCCTTTTTGGCTGTCTCCAGCCGTTCCAGCTTCTCTTTCCAGCCCGGAATGGATTCGCTGAGGAAGGACTCGGTGAATTTGTCGGATTCTATATCTTTTTCCATTAAGGTTTTTATGGTGGCTACGTACTTTTTGAACATATCGATGCCTTCCGCCTTCTCCTCAACCTCGGAGAGCTTTCCATCCAGGGTGGATGAATATGCCGACTTGAAAAGCACCAGTCCCTTCATTTCCATCTTCATTCCGGCATCCTTGAGATGGCCGGCGAGGATCTTTGCCTCTTCTTCGCTGTATTCTCCCAGTTTAAGCATGAACGCGCAGTCGTTCATTGATGCATATGAGGCTTTTTGTTGGACGACGACCATGCAACATGCTAGGGCTAGGGTGGGGAGCCAAGATCGACCTGATCATTATCTTATTGTTAAAGTATTAATAAAAAACCGATATCTTTTGGCTGATTATGAAGGATTAAGAGAGATAATTTTCTTGTTTACAGCCGGGGCGGCAATCCATGTCCGGCCATTTCGCTGGAAAGGCTCTATTTCCGGCGACATCGCTTTTTATGGGAACTCCTATTACTTAA
The DNA here is from genome assembly GCA_964418105.1 of uncultured Methanotrichaceae archaeon. GTDB lineage: Archaea > Halobacteriota > Methanosarcinia > Methanotrichales > Methanotrichaceae > Methanothrix. The sequence continues at coordinate 8,798 of CAYQKI010000084.1, forward strand.
AAAATTTATTAAGTTTTTTTATGATATTTTATGAATTCGCATTCTAACGACAATGTTTAAATCCAATAACACTGAATAGTAGATATTGCTGTAATGTAATTTATGTATTGAAAAAGTTTAAATAGGCTGACACGACGATTCTGGCCTACATAGGTATTAATAAATTTAACTCAGAATTCTTAAATATCTGAGAATGGACCATTGCCTCCACCAGTCAAACATAAAGATTTGGGTAGATGCTAAACGGAGATGCAAAAAATGTCCAAACCGAATCCTTTTGAGATAGCCCAAAAACAACTTGATGATTGCGCTAAGATTCTGAACCTCGATGCTGGAGTTCATGAGTTCCTCAAGCAGCCCCGGCGGGAGTACCACTTCTCCATTCCAGTACGCATGGACGACGGCAGCCTCAGGGTCTTCCAGGGCTTCCGGGTGCAGTACAATGATGCCCTCGGCCCCTGCAAGGGCGGAATTCGGTTCCACCCTGAGGAGACCATCGATACTGTCAAAGCCCTATCTGCCTGGATGACCTGGAAGACCTCCCTCCTGGGACTGCCCCTGGGCGGAGGCAAGGGCGGAGTCATCTGCAATCCCAAGGAGCTGTCCATGGGCGAGCAGGAGCGCCTCT
>CAYQKI010000085.1:0-8708 GCA_964418105.1 uncultured Methanotrichaceae archaeon
GCCTCTGGCAGGAGCAGCCCGGCCTTGGCGCAGGCCTGAGCATTGCAGCCGGTGCTCACCACCAGCACATTGTTCTTGATCAGCTCCTTGACCAGGTTGAGGTGGCCATAGTCATGCTGAACCTTGGGATTGTTGCAGCCTACCACGGCTCCTATGCCCCGCACAGCTCCGCTCTTTATAGCTCCCAGCAGAGGATCGAGGCTGCCTCCCAAAGCAGCCACTATGCTTTCCACAGAGAAGCCCACCATGCACTTGGTCTTGTTGTTTGGTATATGGACTTTTAAGGGATTTCTGTTCCTGTAATTCATCACAGCCGCCTTCACGATCTCACCGGCGGTCTGCATGGCCGTCTCTTCGTGAAACTCCATGTGTGCGGCGCCAGGGAACATGGCCTTGGGAGATGTGGAGATGAACCTGGTGTGAAAGCACCCTGAGAGTGCACCCAGGGCGGGCATGATGCACTGTATGTCCACCACCATGGCCTCCACAGCGCCAGTGGCCACAGCCAGCTCCTGCTGCAAGAAGTTGCCCGCTACAGGGACGCCGTGGCGCATGAGCACCTCGTTTCCGGTGCAGCAGATTCCGGCGACATTGATGCCCAGAGCACCCTGCTCTTTGGCGAGCTTGATCATATCCGGATCTGCCGCTGCAGCCACAACCATCTCCGAGAGCAGGGGCTCATGTCCGTGAACTATGATATTGACCTGATTGGGCTCCAGGACTCCCAAATTGGCCTCCGAGAATGTGGGCGAAGGCGTGCCGAACATGACATCCTGTAGCTCAGTGGCGATCATGGACCCGCCCCAGCCGTCGGCCAGGCTGGCGCGCAGCCCCTGCAATATGAGATGAACATAATCATTGTCCACACCAATGTGGGTTCTATGCATGATCTCCACGATCTCCCGGTCGATGCCGCGGGGATCTATGCCCAGCTTCTTCCACAGTTCGACCCTTTTGGCCGGAGCGCGGCGGGTGAACTGAATGGGGCCATCCTGCTTGCCAAACTCAGCTAAAACGGCATCTGCAAGGGCAATCTGGCTATCCACACCGTACTCCTTCATGAGCCGCTCCAGCTTGGCACTGTCCTTGACCTTATAGCTGGGGGCTTTGCCCTCGGACATGAGGCGGAAGGTATGGGCCACACCTCTTCCGTGGTCGGAGTGGGCGGCGGCGCCGGCTGCAATCATCCTCAGCAGATTTCTGGCCACGATGATATCAGCAGTCGCACCGCAGACGCCCCTGACGGCCCCCTCGCCGAAGGGGTCTATGCGGCAGGGGCCCATGTTGCAGTTTCTGCAGCACAGCCCCAGCTCTCCGAAGCCGCATTGCGGCTGCTGCTTTTCAAAACGATCCCAGGCAGTCTCGAGGCCGGCCTTGCGGCAGACGTCAAGCATCTCCCGGCTGACGGGGTCGGCGGATCTATCGCTAGCATTCTGGACCATATGAATACCTCTATAATAATCTACAATTATAAATCATGGACAGTTCGGACTGAAACTATTTAATGTTATTTATCCATAATTAATTTATTCAGTACAGAGAGTCGATAATTTTCATTCTCTGCCATAGGTGTATCAGATCAAGCCGGCAAACGAGGATGGTGGCAAAATCTTAAATATAACTAACTAAAATTATTATGATTGATTGGTGATTATCAATGGCCACGAGCTTTAACTGGGCGGGGGATGCCATCGTCAGGGACACGATCATGTGGGACAAGAGGGCAGTAATCGGCAGCGCCAGCCTCTTCATTCCCACTGACATCCGGGCATGGCTGGCCTCTGTGAAGAGCGAGGTGATCATCAGAGCCTTGCAGGATATCGATCTGCCTGCCACCCGTACGGCGGGCACATTCGACCTTCGAGCCTGGAAGATCTGGGAGTATGTGGCCGGGTCGGTTCAGTATATCACCGACAAGACCACCTTCGGAGTGGATGACCTGTGGCTCTTTCCCGAGGAGACACTCACCCTGCGCAAGGGAGACTGCGAGGATGCATCCTTTCTGCTGGCCACACTGCTTTTGGCCAGCGGCATATCCGAACACTGCGTGCGCGTCGTTTTGGGAAGCGTGTCCACTCCGGATGGAGAGTTCGGCCATGCCTGGGCCGTCTACCAGAACGAGTCTGGCCGGTGGTGTCTGCTGGAGTCCACTTTGGACGCAGTGCCGGCAGATCTGACACCGGCGGATCCATTCATATCTCCTGGGAGCCGCTATCAGTACCTGCCCATGTTCTGCCTGAACGGCTCGCACCTCTGGTCCCTGGGAGGCGCCGGATCGCAGATGGCCGGGTATTTGAAAAAGAGAGGGCGCACCTGGAATAGACAAGCCCCTTCGCACCACTGACCCGTCCAGGATTCACTACATTTCACCGGGGTCCGCCTGTGCCAGCACACTGCTCCCATCCGCCCTCCTGGGCAGCCTCTCCGGATCGAAGCTAACCACGATCTTCTCCTTGTCTGCAGCAATGGCCGTGACGCCCATGTGGAAGATGTAGCGCATGGTTCTCCTCCCCTCAGGGATGGCCAGCTCATGTACCCGGCGCAGGATGGCGGCTGAGGCTGTCTGCAGCGCCGGACCGCTCTGCAGAAAGAGCAGGCCGGGCAGGTTGAGGCGCTGGTGGTCGGTCGTCGGATACCTCTCGCCCATCAGGTCTCCCAGCTCTTCGCGAAGGATGGTCACCTCAGTCTCGCCGCTCTTCACGGCGATCTGTCTCTCGTCGGCATGCACGGAATCGATGTGAGAATGAAGGGCGCTGAGCACATAGCTATCTCCCCGCCCCTTATTTTCATCGGGAAGGAGGGCTTCCAGCTTTTTCATGAAGGGCTTTAAAAGTGGGCTTGTCCCGGCAAAGAGAGATCCGGGAAGATTTTTGACCTCAGTGCGAGCCAGTTCGCGCAGATCCTTTTCCCGGACCTCGATGGCAATCATGAAGCCAGGATGCTCTTAGAGGGAGATATATCTTGCTGAAAGCCTTATCGGCATGTTACTGAGCTGAGATATCGATCAATCATACTGAATATTAATAAACATCCCTATCTGTTTAACTAATAATATAATGTCATATAATAGATATCTCTCCAAATTAATTATTTAACCTTGATGGGAGGTTTTCCCGGGAAAGCGCCGGCAAATTCGTCCCGAATCTGCAAGGCCTGAAAATGCCTCTCTAAAAATGCAGCAATTATAAATTCTCATCAAGGGCATTAATTGACCTCCTATTCACCTAATTGTAAATGCCAGTTGCTTTTAAAGTTATTATCTAAAGTATTAGTCTAAATTTGTAAAATTAAAAGACATACCCTTTCAAAACAAATTATTTATATCATTAAGTATTTGTGGCATGAAAAATATGGTGACGATTATGAGAGAGTCCACCGTGAAGATCCTGGACGACAAGGACATGGAATTTGTCGAAACGCTTCGATCCCTGAGCGTGCCGCGAAATGTGGCCACTCTGATAACCTTCCTGGCCAATGTTGATGAAGCCTCCTCTCGCGAGATCGAGATGGGCTCAGACCTGCGCCAGCCGGAGGTTTCCATTGCCATGCGCACCCTGCGCGACAACAACTGGATTGAAGAGAAGGAGATCAAGCGGGAAGGAAAGGGCAGACCGATGAAGGTCTACTCTCTGAGGGCGAAGATAGATGAGATCATAAGGCACTTCGAGGAGGAGAAGCTGCACGAGTCCGCTCAGGCCATGGAGAGCATCCAGAGGCTAAAGCAGCTCATATCAACAGAATCCGGGCAGTAAGCTCTACAATAACTGGCACAATAGGTCACACAGACACATAAAAGGCTGCGGCAGATTTTGCTCGCTGTCCAGGGGAGCGGGGGACATTTTCTATCGAGATGAAGAGACCACCTTCACCTCGATCTTTGCGGCAATATTGCGGCCTAAGGATATCTTGGAGCCGCCTATTTCGATTACCACCGGGCCGCCGAAGGGCTGGGAGGCGATCTTGCGCACCATTCTGCCTTTTCGTATGCCCATGGCCTCAAATCTCTTCTGCCAGGCAGCATCCCCGTTCACTGCCATCACCTCCAGCAGTTGATTGCAGGGAGCCTTATCCAGCTCGATATACCTCATCTGGATGCTACCTCATATTCATCTAAATCCGGACGACTACGCCCCTCTTCTTCAGGTAGTCCTTCACATCCCGGACATTCCACTCTCCGAAGTGGAATATGCTCGCCGCAAGGGCTGCCGAAGCCTGTGTCTTCTGAAAGACCTCCAGCATATGATCAGGGCTGGCGCAGCCTCCCGAAGCTATGACCGGCACCTTCACACTCCGGGAGACGGCATCGGTGAGAGGAATGTCAAAGCCGTCATAGGTCCCGTCCCGGTCCATGCTGGTGAGCAGGATCTCTCCTGCCCCCAGGGAGACTGCCTTCTTAGCCCAGGCCAGGGCATCGACTCCTGTAAACCTCCTGCCCCCGTAGTAGGAGCACTCAAACCAGCAGGGCCCGCTCTCCGTCTGCACCACCTCCCGGCCTGCCTCCAGGGCATAGCGACGCTTGGCATCGATGGCCAGCACCACGGCCTGATTGCCGTAGTGGCTGGCGATCTCGCTGATCAGCTCCGGGCGGTTGAGGGCCGATGTGTTCAGGGTGATCTTATCAGCTCCGGCGTTGAAGACCTCCCGCGCCTGCACGAGGCTGCTGATGCCGCCCCCCACTGCCAGGGGCACAAAGACGGAGCGGCTCGTCCTTTTGATGACCTCTGTCATCGTCTCCCGCCGCTCATGTGAAGCGGTGATGTCCAGGAAGACTATCTCATCGGCTCCATCCTGGTAGTACTTGCCGGCCAGCTCCCAGGGGACGCCGGCGTATCTGATCTGTTGAAATTCGATTCCCTTGACCACCCGGCCGCCGGGCACCTGGAGGTCGCAGTCCAGGCACGGAATTACCCTTCTGGCTAGCATTTGACAGACCTCACAAAGTTCTCCAGTATGTGTAGCCCCCTGGCCCCCGACTTTTCAGGGTGGAACTGAGTGGCAAAGACATTGCCTCTGGCCACGGCAGCAGTGACGGTCACACCGTGCTCCACTGTGGCCACCAGGACGGACCTGTCCTCAGGCTGCCCGTAATAGGAATGCACAAAGTAGAACATATCGCCTTCCTCGATTCCGTCCAGCATCTCCACGTGCTTCTTAATGGACAGTCCGTTCCAGCCCATCTGAGGAATCATTACCGAGTCCGGCAGCTTTACCACCTTGCCTTTTATCCATCCCAGACCCCGCGCGCCCGGGCTCTCTTCGCTCTCCTCGAAGAGCACCTGCAGCCCCACGCATATCCCGAAGATGGGCACTCCATCCTGCCGGGCACGGGAGAGGGCCTCCTGAAAGAGAGAGAGGCGGGCCATGCACTGCCCAAAGGCTCCCACGCCGGGTACAACAATGCCCTGAAATCCTTGCAGCGCAGCGGGCTCTTTGACCATTTTGGGCGACGCCCGCACGTAATCCAGGGCGTTGTAGATGCTGAAGAGATTTCCCATTCCGTAGTCCACAATGGCAATCGTCATCGTTCTTATCCTTCTTTCCTGTGCGCCGTTTGCTGTCTCTTTTCCTGTATTATGATGTTTCGCTTCGTTTACCTCTCCCTATTTGAATTTGACCTATTGCCAATCTATTTATGCCGGGTCGGGTTTTGAGAGATGGAATGCTGATTGTTATGCCGGACGGCAGCCGCAGGGAGATGGCAGAGGGCGGCTCCAGAATCGAAGAGATACTCAATAAACTGGGCATAAATCCGGTGGAGGTCATTGTGGCCAGGAACGGCATGATCGTATCGGAAGAAGAGACTGCCGGCGGAGGCGACGAGCTGAAGATTGTACGGTTTGTGCACGGCGGTTGACCAATGCCGGGGCATCCGGCCAGTTGATGCGGCTAACGCTAACGGAAACTGATGGCGGCAAATGGATGACGGGAAGCGGTGACAAGTATGCTCAGTGACGCAGAAAAGGAGAGGTATTCCCGCCAGATCCTCCTCTTCGGAGAGGATGGGCAGGAGAGGCTGAAGAGGACGCGCGTCTTTTTAGCGGGCGCCGGGGGCCTCGGCTCGGCCATGGCCTTCTATCTGGCTGCGGCGGGCTTCGGCAGTATTCGTATAGTGGACTGCGATCAGGTCGACCTGAGCAATTTGAACCGCCAGATACTGCACGGCGTTTCCGATATCAATCGGGACAAAGTCCTCTCCGCCCAGGAGTCCCTGACGGGCCTGAACTCTGAGATCGAGGTGGATGCCCTGGTAGAGACCATGAGCGAGGAGAATATAGACCGGCTGGTGCAGAGCTGCGACCTGATTATGGACGGCATGGACAGCTTTGCCGCCAGATATATCCTCAACCGAGCCGCACTGAAAAGCAGGATCCCCCTTATTCACGGGGCGATCAGCGGCTACCAGGGGCAGGCTACCACAGTCATTCCCGGCAGGACAGCCTGCCTGCGCTGTATCTTTCCCCGGGCTCCGCCGGCGTCGGTTCTTCCGGCTCTGGGCAGCACCTGCGGTGTGATTGGCTCCATTGCTGTGACTGAGGCGGTCAAGTATGTCACGGGTACGGGAAAGCTCCTCGAGGATAGGCTGGTCCTCTGGGACGGCAGGAACGGCTGCCTGGATGAGCTGGCCTGCGAGCGCAACGCCCTCTGTCCGGACTGCTCGGAATTGTAGTTAGTATTAATATCCATAATGGCAATTCATTTTGAAGGATAACGAGATGGAGCATATGAGCGAAGGCAAAAAGGCGCTGCTGGTGATGGGCTGCCCGGAGGTGCCGGTGCAGATGAGCATGGTGATCTACCTCACCCATAAGTTGACCCATGCGGGCTATGATGTGACTGTGGCGGGGACGGATGCGGCGGTCAAGCTTCTCAAGGCAGCCGACCCGGAGAGCTACTACGTGAAAAAGACGGCCGACATAGATCAGACGATCAGCGATATTGTGGAGAAGAAGACCGACTTTGACCTCTGCTTTGCCTTCATGCACAGCGATGCGGGAATGACCTACGGGGCGACATTCTCCGCCATCTCCAGGGCCAAGCTCTATGCCCTGGTCTTCGGCAAGAATGCCGAGGCCCTGGGGGAGAGCATTGACTATCCGGCGGAGAAGATCGTGGCCAAGGCCACCCACAATCCCAATCCCCTCAAGAATAAGATCGACAAGGTGGTTTTGTGAGCTGCATTGAGCAGATGAAGTACAGGCTGTACCTGGAGAGGACCTCCTTCAAAGATGCCCGCGATTACATCGAAAAGAACTGCGAGGAGGTCTATTACGTCGATCCCGGCTACAAGATATTCAAGGACTACTACATCATCGGCGTGCCGCCGGTGGCCATGGGCGTGCGGGGGACGGAGATGCTCTTCACCTACGTCAAGCCCTGCCACGGCACATTTGTTATGGGGATCGACTCGGAAGAGGAGATCGCCCGGCTGCGGGAGAATGAAAAGAAGAAGCTCCTCAAGTCAGCCAAGAAGGGCAAGGTCGCGGAGGCGGGCGCCTCCACGGCAGCGCCGGCGAGCTTCGGTGACTTGTGGAAGAGATGATCATGCGCATAAAGATCCTGGCGTTCGCCGGCTTTCGGGAGATACTGGGAAAGGAAAGAGAGCTGGAGGTGAGGGAAGGGGCGACGGTAGGCGAGGCTCTCCTGGCTCTGGGCCAGATGCTGCCCCGCTTCCAGGAGGAGGCGTTCGAGCATCCGTCCGGTGCCCTGCGCGACTACGTCCTGCTCATGGTCAACCGAAAGAGGATTGACCCCGTGCAGGATCTGTCCCGGCCCCTGCAGGAAGGCGACGAGCTGGCAATATTTCCGCCTGTTGCCGGAGGGTAAGGCCCTTGATTGAGATCACCGATGAGGACATCTCAATCGACCTGCTGATGAAGCGGGCCAGCAGGCCAGAGGCAGGTGCGATCGTCAGCTTCATCGGCACGGTCAGAGACGACGGAATGGACAGGCTGCTGCTGGAGGCCTACCCGGAGGCGGCGAAGGCGGAGCTTTCGGCCATAGTCGATGAGGCCACAGGCCGGTTTTCTCTGCTATCAGTTGATGTGGTGCACCGCACCGGCCTCCTCCCGGTGGGGGAGGTCATCGTGGCCATAGTCTGCTCGGCAGCCCACCGGGAGGCGGCCTTTGCCGGGTGCAGGTACATCATTGAAGAGCTGAAGAAGAGAGCCCCCATCTGGAAGAAGGAGGTGGGCCGGGGCGGGGAGCGCTGGATTGAGGGGATGCGGTAGGATGCTCAGCTCTGCCTTCAAGAGATGAAGCCAGGAAAAGAATCCTGTCCGTATTGCGAAGGCGAATTCCCTGCCATAGATCAGCCATGCGGCAAAGGTGAGGCTTCCAACTGCTAAAGCCACTACGGTAAGCACAAATGCCGCTCTATTGGCCAGGTTTTGAGTTTTTGAACGGCTCTCCTGGGCATTCTTGACAAGCTCAATCACCTGGCTCAGGTAGGTATCTTTACCCGTTTTCTTAACTGTCACGGTTATAATCCTGAGCCATTTGTTGAGCCGCCCATGATATCCGGAGATTTCTCATCTTCAGCCAAGCGGGCAGTTTTATGCTGATGATGCCGTTCCATGCCTCACACCATGATACCATATTGTTGCTCTTAAGATAAAAGAAGTCTGTTTCTTAGCAGGTACTTAATTCGGGGAATTTTTGAGTGGCAGCGTCGAAGCTGCCCAGCTTCAGCTCAATGGCCACCAGGAGGC
>CAYQKI010000086.1:0-8687 GCA_964418105.1 uncultured Methanotrichaceae archaeon
CTCCCTGCATGTACTCCTGAAGGGCCAGGTTTCCGCAGGTATGATGGCAGCAGGTAACGCCGTAGTCTTTCACCGACTGCTCGTACTGCTCTGCAAGCTCCTTCTTGACCTCTTCGGAGGGGTGCCATCGGTCCTTCCTGGCAGTCTCCAGCAGCCGCCCGGTCAGAGCCTGAGATGCCCAGGGATTGTTCTCGTTGAAAAATTCCTTAAGGCCCATCTGGTATTTGTCATCGACGTAAATCTCCTTCACCTCATTCCAGGTGCTCTCGCTGACCAGATCGGGAACCGTCGCCTCCCATCCCCAGAGATACTCTGCGAACTTGTCCATCTCCCTGGCTCCGGAGTAGCCCTGCTCCATCATCCCCTGTATCCACCGGGGATTGTAATAGCGAGAGCGCAGTTCCCTGGAGAAATAGTCGTGCAGGGATGAGACATCGCTCTTTTCAGGATCCACCGCATCGGTTACATAAAGGTCGGGTGCCTTTCCGGCGGCAGTCCTCACCGCCAGGCTGATGCCCCCCAGGTACTGGTAGACGTCATCGTTGTCTATGAATCCGTACAGGTTGGAGTTGGTATGCTGGGCCGCCGCCTCTACCTCTGCCAGATTGTCCTCCAAGAGATCCCTTTGCAGACTGGAGAGATCCTCTCCGGAGGACAGCCTGCTGCTCCAGATGCCGTCGCCATAGATGTAGGACATCCTGTCCATGAAGAGGTTGCCTATCTTGGTGTCGTTTTCCCAGGTATCGCTGGCCGATATGGGGCTGTCCAGGTTGGGGCCGTATGTCCCGGCCTCCTCCAGGAATATGCGGGAGGAGGAGAGGATAGCAGCCTGCTGCTCGCTGATATTTCCGCAGGCCATCAGCTCCCGGTAGATCTCCTCCGAGTTGTCCCGCACATAGTTGGGATAATCCTGACTGGTGTCGTTGGCGGCGAGCCGTATGGCTCTATCTATGAGCTGCAGCTTTTCAGGGAAGAGATCCCGATGCAGGCCGGAAGGGATGACCACCACATCGACCCTGGGGCGGCCCAGCTCGGAGAGGGGTATGAGCCGCACATCGCTGACTCCGCCGTAAGCATCATAGACCGGCTCCGCCCCCACCAGGCGGAGGATCTCGGATTCCACCACCCCGTGGTCGGTCATGGCCCAGGCCCAGAGCACTATAGCCATCTTCCTGGGGCATGTGCCATTGTGATCCTGCCGGTATTCGTCGATCAGCTTTTCCGCCAGGCTGCTGCCCACCGCCCAGGCGGCGCTGGTGGGAACCCGCCTTGGGTCCACAGAGCAGAAGTTTCTGCCTGTAGGAAGGACGGCAGGATCGCGGATGGGATCGTCAGCCGGGGAGGGCGGAGTGTAGCTGGAGTTCAGGGCGGCGGCCAGGCCCGGCACCTCGGCTGAACAGGCGGCAATTGCCTGCCCGTACTCCAGAGATAGATTGAGAAGACCGGTGAGATTGGAGGAGACATTTCCAAAGATCTCCTTCTGGGCGGCCTCGCAGCCGGTACCATTGACTATTACCTCAAAAAGAAGCTTGTCGGTGCAGTTTTGCAGCTCATTGTTCCTGTCCAGACGGGCTGGATTGGGGTAATCATCATAGGAGATCATGCCAGCGACCTCTCTCTTGAAATCGTCGCCCAGCATGGACATGATCAGGCCGGCTAAAGGCTCGCCCTCTGGGGGCTGGCCGAAGACGTGCAGACCGTAGGGCATGTACTGGCTCTTCAGACCGTAAAGATACGCCTCCAGCTCATCGGCGAAGCGATTGAAGTCGGTCTCGTTGGCAGAGATATTCAGCAGGTCCACCTCAAGGTCCTCGTCCAGGTGCATCTCCCCGGTCACATTGATGATCTCTCTTCTGTAGACCTCCTTGACGCTGGCATTCTCCACGCCCTTGTACTGATAGACCGTCTCCGCCAGATTGGTCAGGTTTCCATAGAGGCCGGAGGCGACGATGGGCGGCGTGAGATGGGTGATCATCACCGCATCGCCCCGCCGCTTGGCCTGGGTGCCCTCGGCAATATTGTCCACAATGTAGGGATAGACCACGGGAAGATCCCGGATGAGAAGAGCCGGCCAATCGTCGCGGGATATACCGCACTCCTTTCCTGGCAGCCACTCCTGGGTGCCGTGCTTTCCCAGGTGAACCACGGCATCGGCTGCAAATCCAAATTTGAGCCAGAGATAGAAGGCGATGTACTGGTGATGGGGAGGGACCGATTTATCATGATAGAGGACTGTGCTGTTCTCCAGCCAGCCCCTGCTCGGCTGGGGCAGGAGCAGGACATTTCCGAAAGACAGCTTGGGAATCACCAGAAATTTTCCGCTCTGATTCTCATAAACCATGATCTTCCCCGGCGGCGGCCCCCACATTTTGGTCACCTCCGATTGCCTGTCCTGCGGCAGCATCTTAAACCACTGCTCGTAGACCTCCGCCGGCAGAAGGGTGGCGTTGCCGGCATCCACCATGGCCAGCAGCTCTCCCGGGGCCCAGGAGCCCACATTGGTCCCCTGATGGGCGAGCAGATCGACCAGGGCCTTTTCCTCGGGAACTGTCCCGTTCACATGGTAGCCGGCTGCCTTCATGCCATCCAGGATGTTTTGCAGGCTTCTGGGCACATTGAGGTAGCAGCCCTCGATGTTGTCCTTGCCCCCGCCGTGGTTGTAATAGATGATAGCGACATTCTTCTCCGAGTTATTGATGCGGCCCAAGTCTGCCCATTTCACCGCCCTATCCGCCAGCCAGTTCATCTGCTCCTCTATGGGCTGATATCCTGAGCCGGTTCTGCCCGACATGACTATGGGCTCGACGACTCCGTCCATCTCCGGCTGAGCTATCTGGAAATAGATCTCCAAAGGATTCATTCCCGTGGAATTGTACCACTCCTCCGGGGTCTGATAGTACAGCCTCATGCCCCGGAGCACAGGCACATTCAGCTCCAGAAGATCAGCTATGCCCTGATCGGGATCGCCATAGCTGAGCCTAAAGGACTTGGTGAGAACGACGGCATCTACAATTGAGGAATTGTTGGACATGAAAAACTTCTTCAATGAGGATGTGGCGGAGAAGCCCAGGTCGATGACATTGGCCCCGTTCTCCTCCAGTGCGTATATGAGGGCTGATCTGTCTGCCTGGTCTAAATCCTGATAATAGCTGATGATTCCGATGGTAGGAGCAGAGACATTGAATTTATGTCCTGTTTTATTGCCGTACCAGGTCAGATAGGATGAGAGGTTCTCGAAGAGGTCGGGATAATCGGGATGATAGATATATTCTTTGGGAGTTGGCAGCGGCTCCTCTACTTCGATATTCAAGCCGCAGAAATTGGCTGCCAGGTATGAGAATAGACGCCTCATGTTCTCGACCTGGCCATAGTCCCAGTACTGCTCGATGAAGGGATGATCTGTGAGGTTGATATTTCCCAGGCTCTCGTAGCCCTGGGAGTTTATTATTATAATTGGAATCCCCTTTGCCCCGGCCTGTTGCAGCGTTGCCTGCAGCCGGGAGGCGGCATCTGATCCGATCATCTCCAGGAATATGAGATCGTATGATGAGAGATTTGAAGCATTTTGAAATGATGATAGAGTCACATTAAGAACAGAATCTGAAGAGGCCTGCTTTATCTGTGGACGGTTGCCGACGGTTAAAAAAAGTGCCTCGGGCCTCTTTGAGAGGAACCGAGCTGTGATCTCCAGGCGGGGCGAATCATCGGGCTTCGCCCGTCTGTCTCCGAAATAAAATAGAGCACGATCGCCGTCCCGCAGAGCAGCCAGATCCGGGCCGATGGTTGGCATGGCCTCCTGGGGATAATTTATCCAGAACCGCCAGGATTGATCCCCCGTCGCCCTGTAGTCTCCCAGAGACTCGATCTGCAGGCCGTATAGATCGTAGAGGGAGTCGTTTAGGCTTATGCTGAGGTTAGCCTCCCGGCAGGCCAGGGCCAGCGCCCCAAGGGCAGTGCCGGCGTTGACCTGATAGACCCTGCCGCTGCTTGCGGTCAGATTGAGGCTCTGCTCATCGAGAGCGACCTCGCCATCCCATAGCAGGCCCCTGGGCTGCGATCCGAAGGCGTACAGCCGCCCGTCATCAGCTCCTATGTAAACCACTCCGTCCGAGGCCGACGCCGAGGACATGATAAATGCACCTATGGAATAGGACCAGGCCAGCGATCCGTTGCCGGCATGCAGGGCATAGATGGTCCCTTCATCGCAGCTCGTCCCGAAATAGACCAGTCCGTCCATGACCAGAGGAGAGGACTTGACCGGACCGCTGGACTCGGCCCTCCAGATCAGGGAGCCGTTTGCAGCATCAAAGCAGCTAATGTGACCTTGGGGCTTGTCATCCGATCCCACGTAGAGGCGGCCAAAAGACAGGGCGGGAGAGGATATCGACCCATTGATTCCGGCACTCCATATCTGATCTCCGTTCTCAGCATCAAGGGCAAAAATGGAGTCTCTGGTCGCAATGAATACCGCCCGATCTCCCAGCGTGGGCGTGGCGGTGATCTGGGAGGGTAGATCCTTCTTCCAGAGAAGCTCTCCCGTTGCCGCATTCAGGCAGTAGAGGGCGGGATCCCCTCCCGGCAGGTAGAGCCTGCCCTCTGAGGCTGCAGCCGAGAGGTAAGGGCTCACCTCGCCGGTGGAAAGGTTCCACAGCTCTCCACCCTCCAGGCTCAGGGCGTGAAGGGTTCCATTGGAGAAGCTCATGACGTAGATCACACCGTCCTGGATGAGAGGAGAGGAGGCTACTCCCCACCACTGTGGATCCTGCTCGATGGTTTTATTCCAAACTGTCTCTCCCGTTTCGGCATCCACACAGAAGATGTCGCCGGTCAGCGAGCCTATGAAGATCCTGCCGCCCTCTACAGCAGGTGTGGATGCTCCGCCCTTTCCGCCCAGAGGGTTGAGCCAGAGCAGCTTTCCGTCGGCATGGTCCAGACAGGCGAGACCCAGCTCCCCTTTGAATGTCATATCCGGCCAGTTGGGGACGAATACCCGCTCCCCGGATACGGCTGCGGCTGCGCCGATATAGCCGTGGCCTGTAATGCTCGCGCTCCAGAGGAGATTGGGCTGCTGCGGGCCTGTACCGCTAAGGTTGCCGGTTCTCTGGTTGTCGCCTTTGAAAGTGGCATAGTCGGCACCGGCAAGCAGCGCAAGCATCAGCATGACTGCAGAGATGATAGCAATCCGCCCCGGCCCGGTGTGATTTGGCCGGATCACTGCGCATCACCTGCTTCGCCAAAGGCATACACTCTTCCCTGGCCGATGGTAAAGACCCGGCCTTTTGCCACTGCCGGGGATGAGCCGCCGGCAGGATAGCTCCAGACAGTCTCTCCTGTGCCGGCATTGAGGGCATAGAGAGCTGTATAATTCATGTTCTCTGTCTTGCCCACAAAGAGCAGGCCGTCCGCATAGGCGGGAGAGCACCTCCACTCGCCAATTTCAGGGGTCTTCCAGATGAGGTCGCCGGTCTTTGCATCGAAGCAATAGGCGGCCTTCTCGGAAAAGCCATCGGTTCCGCCGCAGACATAGAGCCGGCCTGCTGCCAGAGCGGCAGTACAGTCTGTTCTGGCGATGCTCTCCACCCAGAGCAGGCTTCCGTTCTGAAGCGAGACCGCCATGACATCCCCATCTCCCTCAAAGCTGTATGTGGTCAAATAAGCCGTATCGTTTGATAGGGCAGCCGAACCGCAAGGCGAATTCTTTATGCTCAGATTCCATATTTCAGAGCCATTATCCAGATGGAGGCAGTAGACCTTTCCGCCCAGGCCCCATTCCCATCCGGACAATACAACTCTGCCCCCGGATATGGCCGGGGTGGATTGAGCGTTTCCGACTACCGAAAAGTTCCACAGCTCTCTTCCAGTCACTTCATCCAGGCAGTAGTAGTGGTGGCCGTCCCAATCGCTCACCAGTACTCTGCCGTCTGCAACCGCCGGGCCGCCATCGACGCTGCCTTTTCTGGTGGGAGGGGCAAAGCACCATAGCTCTCTGCCGTCCGATGCATTCAGGCAGACGGTCTTCAGAGCTGACAGAAAGACCCTGCCACTGCTATAGGCGGGAGAGGATCCCCATACCTGGCAGATATCCAGCCTGGCCTCAAAGGACGTATTCCAGAGCACCTGTCCTGACAATTGATCCAGACATACCAAATGGTCGACGCCGTTGACATAGATCCGTCCGTCTGCAATCGCTACCGAAGAGCCCTCCTGAGCACCTATGTCCTGGCTTATCCAGACAGTCTCATTGCTCTGTGGTGCTCCGGAATCTGATGCCCCGATATGGGCGGCATCCAGATGGGACTGGGGCCAATCGACCGCGGTTTCTGCGCTCATGCTCGTGGGAATGAAAGCCATCGCCAAAACCGCAATAGCCCATGCCGCAAGAATACTGGCTTTTTTTGTCGCATCCATTATGCATAACCTCCTTGATTATTTGAATTTCCAAAAGCATACACCCGGCCCCGGCCAATGGTAAACATCATGCCGCCAGCAAGGGCCGGGGACGAGCCCCCGGCAGGATAGCTCCAGACCGGCGCTCCGGTGGTGGCATTGAGGGCATAGACTCCCCCGTACTCGGTGAAGTTGGCTCTGCCGGCAAAGAGCAGCCCATCCGCATAGGCAGGAGAGCACCTCCAGTCGCCTATTCTATCCTCCGCCGGGCTCTTCCAGATCTGCTCGCCGCTGGATGCATCAAAGCAATATGTCGCCAGCTCGCTGAATCCCTCGCATCCGCCGCAGATGTAGACCCTGCCCTCTGCCACCGCAGGGGTTGAGTCGGTAGGGCTGACCTTCGACCGCCACAAAACAGAGCCGTTATCAATTGAGAGGGCCAGTAGATCCCCCTCGCCTTCAAAGCTGTAGGCTGTCATGTAGACCGCATCGTCCTGGATGGACGGCGAGCCGCAGGGGGAATTTTCCGTGGCAAGGCTCCATATCTTTGAGCCGTTCTCAAGATCAACGCAGCAGATCCTTCCACCCAGGCCCCAATCCCACCCCTCAAAGACCACACGGCCCTGCCAGATGGCTGGGGTGGACTGGGCGTTTCCCTCCACAGTGAAGCTCCACAGCTCTAATCCTGTTTCCTCATCCAGGCAGTAGTAGTGATGGCCGTCCCAATCGCTCACCATCACTCTGCCGTCTGCTATGGCTGGACTGCCGTCTATGGCGAACCTGTCGGTGGGTGAAGAGAAACTCCAGACCTGCGAACCGTCGGAGGAGTTGAGGCAGTATGTCCTATCTGAGGTGAAAAAGACCCTTCCCCCGCTATAAACGGGGGTGAATCCAAAGGCATAGTCTCCGGATGCATTGAAGGGAAAGGTCCAGAGCACGTCTCCCGACCGCAGATCAAGACAGGTCAGATTATCGACGCAATTTGCAAAGACCTTTCCTTCAGCCACGGTGACGGATGAGCCGGGCTGGGCCCCGATATTCCGGCTTACCCAGAGAGTATGGTTGGACCTGGGTGCTTTGGAATTCGATCGGCCGGCGTGCTCTGCGCTGCAATGAAACTGTGGCCACTCCTGGCTATCTGCCCGGCCTTCTTCATCTCCCAGGCAGTACAGCTTCCCGCAATGCTGGTCTCCTTCCGTGCCGAAGTAGACCTGCCCCCCGGAAACAGCCACTCCGCCTAAGATATAGCCATCGTCGGGAGGATCCAGCCTCCAGAGCAGCTCTCCGCTCTCACCCGCATCCTCCAGGCAGTAGACTGAGCCGTTGACCTGAGAGGCGGTGAAGAGTATCCTGGGCCTCTTGCCGGCTGTCGATAGGGCGGGAGAGGACTTCACGCCAGCCACTACAGGAAAGGACCAGATGAGATCGCCGCTGGTAGCATTGAGGCAGACCAGAGCGCCGGAATGGCCGTGCTCGCCCACGCCCAGGTAGACACGGCCGTTATAGACCGAAGGAGTGGAGGTAGAAAATCCCACGGGTGAGCTCCAGCCGCGGTCCTCAAACCTGCCAGTTCTGTTGGAGAGCCCGATCTTCCAGGCGAAGCCCACATCTGCCGAGAGCTCGGAGGTGATGTAGATGGAGCCTTCGCTGAAGGCTGCTGAGGCTCGGACTCTTCCCAGCTCTTCCTGAGAAAAGCTCAGCCGGGTGCTGTCGCTGAGGTTGAGCTCATCGACGACCTCTCCGCTGCTTCTTTTCACGCTGAGAAGAATGCCGTCGTTTTGGCCGAAGACCAGGTAATCCCCGGCCGCGCAGGCACCGCACCATTGATAGCCCTTGGTTCTCCGGGAGATATTCCAGCACTCGTTGCCGTTTTCGTCGAAGCAGAAGAACCTCTTTTGGCCTGTGCCGTAGGCACTCCCCTCACCCAGGAAGAGACGGCCGTCTATGCAGTTCAAGGGAGATTCGAATCTCTTATCTGTTGTATCCCGCTTCCAGAGCATCTGCCCGGTCTTTGCATCGAAAGCTGCCAGCAATCCCGAATCCGTAGCTGCGAAGATCTCCTCTCCGCTGCTGGCCAGAGAGGACATCTGGTAGACCCAGCCCTCCAATTGAGACTGCCATCTCAGATCGCCGGTTTCCAGTTCTACGGCATAGACAGAGCCGTTTCCCGTCAGAGCATAGATCAGACCAGAGCTGACTATGGGTGTGGTCTCCATTCTCTGGATATCCGCAGACCACAGGATGACGGGATCGTCAGGGACCCGGTCGGCGGTAATGCCGGAGTTCGAAGCATCCTTCTT
>CAYQKI010000087.1:0-8675 GCA_964418105.1 uncultured Methanotrichaceae archaeon
TTCCCGGGTCCTCCTCCATATGGGCCCGGTTGATGCGGATGTTCCTCTCCGCCCCGTCGTCGCCCAGGATCATGATGTGCCCGGCTGTGGCCAGGGGAAAGTCGTACTGGCTGATCTGAAATCCCTTGGGCAGGTCAGGATAGTAGTAGTTCTTCCGGTAGAAGAGCGTCTCCTCTTCGATCTTGCAGTTCAGGGCCAGGCCCACCTTGATGCCGTACTCCACTGCCTTTTTGTTGAGGACAGGCAGCGAGCCGGGCAGCCCCAGGCAGACCGGACAGGTGTGGCTGTTGGGCTGGGAGCTGTGGTAGGCTGTGGAGCAGCCGCAGAACATCTTGGATGCCAGCCGGTTGAGCTGGACGTGAATCTCCAGGCCGATGATGACGTCATCCATTCAGGCCACCTCCGGGCTTCTCTCGTGGTATGCAGTCGCCGCCTCGAAGGCCTGAGCAGCCTTGAGGACCGTCGCCTCCCCGAAGTGGGGGCCGATGAGCTGCAGCCCAATGGGCAGCCGGCCGGAAAAGCCGCAAGGTACGGATATGGCAGGCACGCCCGCCAGGTTGATGGGCACAGTGAAGACATCGGCCATGTAAAGCGATAGTGGATCGTTGATCCTCTCGCCAATCCTGAAGGCCGGTATGGGCATGGTGGGGCTGGCCAGGATGTCCACCTCCCTGAAGGCCCGGAGGAAGTCCTGCTTGATGAGGGTCCTCACCTTGAGGGCCTTGAGATAGTAGCGTCCGTAGTATCCGGCGGAGAGGGCATATGTGCCGAGCAGTACGCGCCTTTTGACCTCCGGGCCGAATCCCTGGGCGCGAATGGCCGAGAATGTGGTATGCCAGTCTTTATCCTCGCCCTCCCGCAGGCCATAGCGCAGCCCGTCAAAGCGGGCCAGATTGGAGGAGGCCTCGCTCATGGCCACCACGTAGTAGGCAGCCAGTGCATAGCGGGTGTGGGGCAGGCTCACCGCCTGCCAGGTGGCTCCCAGCCCCTCCAGGGTGTGAATGCCATCCCAGACCGCCTTCTCCACCCGCTCATCCACCCCCTCCCCGAAGTACTCTCCGGGAATGCCGATCTTCATTCCGGAGACGCCGTCATGCAGTCCGGCCAGGAAGCTGCAGCTCTTCAGGCCGGCAGAGGTGGAGTCCCTGGGGTCATGGCCGGCGATGATCTCCATGAGCAGGGCCGTATCCTGCACGTTGTGGGTGAGAGGGCCGATCTGCTCCAGGGAGTTGGCGTAGGCCACCAGGCCGTAGCGCGATACCAGGCCGTAGGTGGGCTTGAGCCCGACAATGCCGCAGAATGAGGCCGGGCAGCGCACTGATCCCCCGGTATCCGAGCCCAGAGCCGCTGGAGCCTCGCCGCCCGCCACCACCGCGGCGCTTCCCCCGCTGGAGCCGCCCGGAACGCAATCTGTGTCCCAGGGGTTTCTGGTGGGGCCAAAGCAGCTCGTCTCAGTGGACGTGCCCATGGCGAACTCATCCATATTGGTCTTGCCCATGATGATGGCTCCCTCGGCCCGGAGCCGCTCTATGACATGGGCGTCGTAGGGCGGAATGTATCCCCTCAGTATATTGGAGCTGCAGTTGGTCTCGATGCCGCGGGTGGATATGCACTCCTTGATGGCGATGGGAACGCCTGCCAGCCTCCCAGTGCCGGGATTTCTGTCGAACCGGCGCGCCTCCTCCAGGGCGCTCTCCTCCGCCAGGGTGGTAAAGCCGTTGAGCCGGCTTCTCTTTATCTTCTCAAAGAGCCCTGCTAGGTACTCTTCCGAGCCCGAGCC
The DNA here is from genome assembly GCA_964418105.1 of uncultured Methanotrichaceae archaeon. Classification (GTDB taxonomy): domain Archaea; phylum Halobacteriota; class Methanosarcinia; order Methanotrichales; family Methanotrichaceae; genus Methanothrix. The sequence continues at coordinate 1,781 of CAYQKI010000087.1, forward strand.
CTTCAGCTCATCTCTCAATTGGGACAGCATGATCACACGATCCTCGGGCTCTTGAAGTAGCCGTTCTCCCGGCGGGGGGCGTTCTTGAGGGCCTGCTCCTGGGTGAGGGAGCCGAATGCCTCATCCTCCCGGAAGATATTGTCCAGGTCCACCACCCTGTAGGTAGGCTCCACCTGATCGGTGTCAACCTCATCAAGCTGGTGGAAGTAGTCCAGTATAGAGTTGAAGTGCTTGACCAGCTCATCCTTCTCTTCATCTTCGATCTTAATGCTGGCAAGCCAGCCGATGTGCTCCACATCTTCCCTGGTGATCATGTCATCCTCGCTTACAGCCATCTGCAATGCAATGCGCATGGATCATCTTATCAGATATAAAGGCTCTTTTCCCATCCGATCGAGCGCAGGCTTTTTTAGCTAATCAAAGAAAACGGCTGACGAACTTCGGAGGAAACCTGCTGAGAGAGATAGGAGATACATGAAAGAGAACGACGTCATTGTGATCGGCTCAGGAATCAGTGGCTTACTGTCCGCGCTGGCGCTTTCTCGCGAGGGCAGAAGGGTACTGATCCTGGAGAAGGAGAGCTATCTCGGCGGAGTCTGCCGGTCGTATGACGTAAAAGGCTATCGCGTGGATACCGGCCCCCATGCCATCACCAGGCTGCAAACCGGGCCGCTGAAGCAGCTCATGGACAGCTACTTCAGCATAGTGCCTCAGTTCATTCCCTTCGGCAAGTACTACGTTCGCATCAACAATGAGGTCAGGCCCTTTCCCTGGAGCATCAACGCCTGGCTGACCTTCGGCCTGATTCCCATGACGGACAGGCTGCTGCTCATGAGAGCCCTCTTCAATACCCTTTACCTGGCCAACGCCGGCAAGGACTTCTCCAACATCACCTTCTCAGAGGTCCTCCCAAAGAAGGTCTCCATGACCACCAGGAGGTTTTTGGACTGGCTGTGCTACTTCATGGTGGGAACGTCCATAGAGAAGGCGCCCATCTCAAGGTTCGTGGACAATAAGACCCACCACTCCCGCTCTATTCCCTATGTGGGAAAGATCTATGACCTCTTTCTGACACAGGGGGCCACCGATCAGGGATACCCCAAAGGGGGGCTGCAGTCCATAGTAAACGCCATTTTAGCCTCCTTTCCCAAAGACCGGGTGCAGATCAGGACGGGGGAGCCTGTGAGGCGCATCGAATGCAGCGATCATGTGGAGTCGGTGGTCACCGAGCAGGACTGCTACGACTGCGAGACCGTTGTCTATTCCGGATTCTCCTCAGATCTGCCCAATCTAATTGTTGACCTGCCTGCCGACTATATCGCAAATCTGACGACCATCAATAGGGTCAAATCCCTGACCATATGGCTGGGACTGACCAAGAAGGTCTTCAATAATTACGGCTCGGAGATCTGGGTGGACTCCGATCCCTATGCCTGGGTGGTGCCCACCACCAATTACGACCCCTCGCTTGCTCCGGGAGGAAATCAGCTCGTGGGCTTTGCCTTTACCCTGCCCGGCGATTACGATTCCACGGCCATAAAGAAGAAGGCATTCGGCACAATTGTGGATACAGTACCCGATATTGAGAAGCATATCGACATGGTACACTATCAGGAGCTGATCCCTGAGAAGGCCTCCTGGGGCATAAACTGCGGCTTTGGAGATGTGAGAACACCCATCAACAACCTGTACTGCGTGGGCACTGACACCGAGAAGAGGAGCGCAGGTGTCAATCGATCGGCCTACTCGGTGATGAAGTTTTTGGATATCATAAAGTCCGACGGAAATCTAAAAAAGAAGTCTTAATGATTATTTTCCGTTTTCGAACCTTATACCGGCTTTTATTTCAAAACCGAACGTTTTTAAACCCTATCCTCCGGGCAGATTTCTTCGGCAAATGACGTTCGTTCGGCCCGCATTTTAAATATCGTTCCACGCACCCTGTCCCTGCTAAGTGCGGCCCCGATCATAATGGTTTGGGGCGGAGGGGGAATTGGGGTGAGAAAAGCATGAGAGAGATCATAGAATACTTGAATCACAAGCCCGGCCTGAGAGGCAAGATCATGGATCGCGGAGAGCTGAAGCGCGTGGCTGTAGCTTGTGGTCTGAGTCCCCAGGAGGCCAGAGTCCAGCTCAAGGCCATGGGATTTGTCCTGATGAAGAATGATCACGGCCTTCCTGTCTGGATGAGGCCGGATGAGAGCGGACAGAATCCAAATTGCGATCAGAGGCTGAATTAGATGCCGATCACGGAATTGGAAGGCCACGGCACAATAATACTTAAGAAGCCTGCCGGCATATGCTGGCCGGATAGGACCGGATGAGGTGTTGATCATTTCGGCGGTTATAGAATTGAAAGACATACAGAAGAACTTTCGCATTGGCGAGAGCGAGTTTGCCGTTCTCAAGGGCATAGATCTCAAGATCGAACGAGGCGAGTTCATAGCCCTCATGGGGCCCTCCGGCAGCGGCAAATCGACTCTCATGAACATAGTGGGCTGTCTGGACCGCCCCTCCAGCGGCACATTTCGCCTCCTCGGCCAGGACATCAGCACGGTCTCCGACGATGAGCTGGCCCGCATAAGGAGAGAGGAGCTGGGATTTATATTTCAGACATTCAATCTCATCGGCCGCATAAGCGTCCTCAAGAATGTGGAGGTTCCCATGATGCTGAGCGGCGTGGCGCGGGAGGAGAGGCGGGAGAGGGCCATGAAGCTGCTCTCCTCGGTCGGCCTCGCCCATCGCGCCGGCTTCAGCCCCCTCAACATCTCCGGCGGAGAGAGGCAGAGGGTGGCCATAGCCAGGGCTCTAGCCAATGACCCCAAGATCATAATCGCCGATGAGCCCACAGGCAACCTGGATCTCAAGAACAGCGACGAAGTCATTAATATTTTAACCAATTTGAATCGAGAGGGAAGGACCATAATCATGGTCACCCATAATCCGGAGATCACCGGGAATTGCAGCCGGACAATCAGACTCAGAGACGGCCGCATTCTGGAGAGCGCATCATGAAGACAGCCATTGCAGTAATGTCCCTGCTCTTATGCCTGCTGTTGCCAGCGGCCCAGCCGGCAGGAGCTTATGAGTATCACATGCCTGTGAACATAGAGTATACCATGACCCCCTTGGTCCTCCTGCCCGGAGACGAGGCCATGCTGTCCATTGAGATGGCCAACGGGGCCGCATCCTATGGAGCCGGAGAGGACGCGGGGGCGAGGACCTACTCTCAGGGCACAGTTCTCTCCACGCCGCTCAATCATACCACACTGCACAGCACAGCGGAGATTGAGGTCCTTGAGGAGGATCACACGGACCTGGGCATGATCGGCCCCACGGACAGGATCACAGTCTACTACAAGATCCGGGCCAGGGAGAACATCACCAGCGGCACTCACCTGCTCAACTTCGAGGTGGCGGGCGGCTACGACATGACCACCCTGCACCGGGAGATACCCATAAAGGTGGACGGCACGGCGGTGAGCCTGGCCAGGGCCGAGACCTCGGCCACGAGCTTCAATCTGAATGTGGCCAATCCCAGGGAGAACACATTAAATGCCGTGACCATTGTCCCCTCGGCGGTTGGGATGGCCTTCTCGCCGGACGAGTACTACATTGGCACCATGGACCCGGATGAGGTCTTTACCATCAGCTTCGGGGTGCAGTCCAAGGACAAGGACATAAGCAATGCCCGGGCCGGCCCCACCAATCTGACATTCTATGCCGAGTTCAAGAACGGCGACAACTGGCACCGCTCGGAGGAGTATGTGACGACGTACACCCCGCCCCAGGAGGAGAGCAGTCAGAGCAGCTATCTCCTGCCGGCAGGAGGGGCATCACTGGTTGTGATTGTGGCGGGAGGATACCTGTACCGGAGGAGAAAGGCGGGCATGTCAAACGACCGGAAGGGATCCTGAAGAGGCCTCTGCCATGAATCTTCCCGACCTGCTGGAGTTCATAGCCGTCGGCTTCAAGGCCGACCGCTTCAAGACCCTCATGTCCTCGCTGGGCATAATCATCGGCGTCATGGCCATAGTGGTCATGCTCTCTGTGGGTGAGGGGCTGTACACCGGGGTCTCCTCTCAATTCTCCACCCTCGACCTGGACGTCATTAACGTTATTCCCGGCTCCGCCCACTTCGGCGGCCCTGGGGGGGACAGCAACAGAAATCCGGCAGAGCCTGCCAAGTTCACAGACAAGGACACCAAGGTCCTGGAGAATGTGGTGGGAGTCAAGAACGTCGCCCCCCAGACCTCGGCTGGTGTGGTGGTGGCCTTCAGGAACACCAATTCTTCGGCGAGGCTGTCCGGAATAGACCCCGACAAGGAGGATGAGCTGAAGGGTGAGGTGGCGGAGGGCAGGTTTCTCATGGGCTCCGACTACAAGTCCATAGTCATCGGAAAGGGCGTGGCCGAGGACCTCTTCCGCATGAAGGTCACGCCGGGCAATAAGATTCGCCTCTATTACGAGGACCGATATATGGACTTCAAGGTGGTGGGGGTTCTCAAGGAGGCGGAGCAGACCTCCTTCGGCCCCGGCGGGGGCAGTGACGACGAGAAGATGTACGTCACTCATAAAGCCATGGAGGAGCTGATCAATGAGGACAATTACTACTATGACTCCTTCCAGGTCACTGTTTACGATGCGGAGCAGGTGGACAGCATCATTGAGAGGATCAAAAACGACCTGAAGAGGTATCACAAGGATGAGGCATATGATGCCACCACCGCCCGCGATATGCTCTCCTCGCTGATGAGCATCCTGTCCATGATCAAATATGCCCTGGCGGGCATCGGCGCCATATCGCTGTTGGTGGGCGGAATTGGCATTGCCAATGTCATGATGCTCACTGTAAAGGAGCGGATCCGGGAGATCGGAGTCATGAAGGCCCTGGGGGCCACGTTCAGCGACATTCGCCGGCAGTATATTCTGGAGGCGGGCGTGCTGGGAGTCGTGTCCAGCGTGATTGGCATCATCATCGGGGTGGCCGTGTCCTATCTCATAGGATCTCTGGCGTCGCTGCCCTCGGCCATAACCGCCCAGTCCATTGTGCTGGGGCTGCTCTTCGGAGTTGTCACCACCACCATCGCCGGATTCTATCCTGCCAGCCGGGCGGCGAGGCTCGATCCCATCGAGGCGCTGAGGGCGGAGTGATGGAGCGGCGGCAGAGGCCGATATCTGAAAACGGGCATCGCCATCTCTTTTTATTGGAATTGGCTATACGGAATCGATCACTATTTATCATTATGACGGTCTAGAGTAATATCCAAGTGATAGAGTTGAATCTCTGTGACTGCTCTGAGACACCTCTGTGACTCCTGTGCGTTTCAGAATTTCAGGACGTCGTTAAATTCGTTTATTTTCCCAAAGCGTCAGTCTATATCGGAAACGATTTCCTCCGCAAGCCTTTTCATCAGAACAACAAATAGCTCTTGCGGAGGGCAGGAGAATTGGCAGCACCCAAAGAGATTGAAGCATTGGTTGCAGATTTCGAGCGCGACCAGGATTATTATAAATCAAGTCAATTTAATGAGACTGAGCTTCGAACCAGGTTCATCAATCCCCTGATCAAGGCTCTTGGATGGGATGTCTATCACGAGCTGCCCTGCCGAGCGGATCAACATGAGGTAAAAGAAGAGGACTGTGTTGAAGTAGAAGGAAAAATCAAGAATCCCGATTATAGCTTCCGGTTATTCGATAATTCTACTGTAGCGATGAAAAGAAAGTTCTTCATCGAAGTCAAGCGGCCATCAATCAATATCGAATCAGGGGCCTATCCTGCTTTCCAGATCCGCCGCTATGCATGGTCTGCAGATCTGCCTCTCTCTATTTTGACTGACTTTGAGGAGTTCTCAGTTTATTATTGCCACTCCCGGCCATCGAGAGACGACAAGCCTACCAAGTCCCGGCTCATGTATCTGCGATACGACCAGTACGCAGAAAAGTGGCCGGAGATCGCGGCTCTCTTCTCCAGAGAGGCGGTATTGAATGGGTCGCTTGACAAGTATGTGAGATCCATCCCTCAGAAGCGAGGCGAAAAGCGGGTTGATGCTGCCCTTCTCGATGATATCTCGACATGGCGCAGGAAGCTGGCAGAGAACATCGCCCTGCGCAATCCGGAGCTGGATACTGCAAGCTTGAATTATTCGGTTCAGGCGATCATTGATCGAATAATGTTCCTTCGTATCTGCGAGGACCGGGGCATAGAGAGCTATATGCGGCTGAAGCACCTGCTGGAAGGTGAGAGAGTCTATCCCAGGCTAATTGAGATCTTCCAGCAGGCAGACGAGCGCTATAACTCCGGAATATTCCATTTCAAAAAAGAGCCGGGCAGAGACAATCCCGATACCATCACCCTCAATCTGAATATCGATGATGCGACCCTGAAAGAGATCATCAAACAGCTCTATTATCCTGAGAGCCCGTATGCCTTCTCCGTCCTCCCGGCGGAGATCCTGGGGCAGATCTACGAGCAGTTTTTGGGCAAGGTGATCAGGCTCACCGAAGGCCATCGAGCAGTTGTAGAGGATAAGCCTGAGGTAAAGAAAGCGGGCGGCGTCAAGTACACGCCGGTCTACATTGTGGAGGCCATTGTAAAGAAGACGTTAGGGCCGACGCTGGAAGGCAAGACGCCGCTTGCTGTGGTGCTGATCAGCGTTTTAGATCCTGCTTGCGGGTCGGGGTCCTTCCTCATTGTGGCCTATCAGTACCTGCTGGACTGGCATAGGGAATGGTATCTAAAAAACCTTGTGCCGTTGTTGGAGAGCGGCATGAAGCCCTCATCTCCAGAGATCAGGCGAATAATTCCAGGGGCTGAAAATGAGCCCGGCAAGAAGGGCCGGAAGAAAGAGGCTGAGTTGCCGGTCTTCCAGGGCCGGGACGGCGAATGGAGGCT
>CAYQKI010000088.1:0-8644 GCA_964418105.1 uncultured Methanotrichaceae archaeon
GAGGCCGGAACAGAAGCGTGGAATGTAGTCTATGGGGCTGGTGGGCATGAGCTTCAAGGCCAGTTCACGGGAGACGAAGCGGTAGGTCCTGCCTATCTCCTTTCTCGACACCCTGGAAACCTCTGCAATCTCGTCCAGGGTGCGGGGCACATTGCACTGCCGGCAGGCGGCATAGAGAGCCGCGGCGGCCACGCCTTCAATGCTCCTCCCTCGAATGAGGTTCTTGTCCACTGCCTTTCTGTAGACCACGGCTGCCGTCTCACGCACATTTCGAGACAGGCCCAGGGCGGAAGCCATGCGGTCCAATTCCGATAGTGCAAAGGCCAGGTTCCTCTCCGTGGCATTGCTGACCCGGATGCGCCTCTGCCACTTTCTCAGGCGGTACAGTTGCGCCCGGTTCTTGGAGGAGATGGTCTTGCCGTAGGAGTCCCGGTTTCTCCAGTCGATCATGGTGGAGAGGCCCTTGTCGTGAATGGTGTAGGTCATGGGAGCGCCCACCCTCGACCTCTTCATGCGCTGGTCGTGGTCGAAGGCCCTCCACTCCGGCCCCTGGTCTATGAAGTTCTCGTCAATCACCAGGCCGCAGTCGGAGCAGACCAGTTCCGCACGCTCGTAGTCGCGCACGAGGGTGTGGCTTTTACACTCCGGACACTCCACTGTGAACTTCTCAAACTCATCTACCTTCTCCTTCTCGCGTTTGAGCCGTGTCCTCTCCTTCAGCTTCTCCGGCTCTACCCTCTCTATCTCTCTCAGCTTCTCTATCTCTTCCACTTTCCATCTCTCCCCGGCGCCTCGTCGAGGTAAAGCTTCTTCCCGACGTGGGCAGCGGCATCTACTCCTCTATTTGGTCGAACGATGATGTACGGATGACTAACCGGCCCGAATATATCTAAAATCCTTCCCACTCGCGTCCTCTTCTGGTCAACTGCCCAGGAACCCACCCTGGGGATCTCGATATTGCTTTCTCTGCGTCCTGCAATCTGCTCGGTTTGGACAATCAATTTGTTTTGTACTGCATGAAGAGCGGTGCCTAATCTCTTCAAGAGGCCACCTCATCTATATAGATGTGAAACTACTATTTAAGCATTCCGAAAACCATTTATGCAGGTCCTTTTTCCGGCAGGAGGAACTCCGGCTTGTGGCCCTCCTAAAGGCTTATCATCCCCTGCCTGCAAATAGTGGTGCAATGTTTGAAAAGCTTCCCACCGTTCCCACCTCCCAGGAGCTTTTAGATAAAGCCTTCCGGAGGGCCTCAAGGGCTGAGGATAACGAGTCCATGATTCAAAATGCCGGCAACATCCTCTCCGACAACCTCTCCAATCTGATTCGTAAGTTCCCCTCCTTTGAGAATCTCCCCCCGTTCTACAGGGAGATGGCCAACGTCATGGTGGGAGAGGACCGCCTGAGAATCAGCCTCTCCCGCCTGGGCTGGGCCTCAAAGCAGACCCGTCTGATCACCAGGGAGTTCACATCTAAGATAAAGCGCTCCCGGGGGCAGGACAGCGGTCCGGCCCGAAGGTCTGCCTTCGGACGCTTCTCCTCGGTGATGAGGTCCATTGAGAAGGATCTGCTCTTTTTGAACGAGGCCAGAAATCTGCTGCGCCACATTCCGATGGTGGACGCAAGCCTGCCCACCATCCTCATCGCCGGCTATCCCAATGTGGGCAAGTCAAGCTTTATCGTCCGGGTGACGGGAGCCAGGCCAGAGATCGCCAGCTATCCCTTCACCACGCGGGGCATCTTTGTGGGCCACTTCCTGCGGGGAGAGCAGAGGTATCAAGTGGTGGACACGCCGGGCCTCCTGGACAGGCCCATGCAGGACAGAAACGAGATTGAGCGGCAGACGGTTGCTGCTCTCAGCCATCTGCCGGGCGTGGTCCTCTATATCGTGGATCCCAGCGAGCACTGCGGCTATCCTCTGGCTTCTCAGATCTCCCTGGCCGGGGACCTCAAAGAATGGATCAATCTTCCCATGTTGATTGTAGCCAATAAGGCGGACATAATGGGCGAGCAAGAGGGATTGGAAGGCAGCCGGGATTTCAGTCTGCTGATGTCCACAGAGACCGGACTTGGCGTGGATGTCGTGCTGGAGGCGCTGGTCGGCCTGCTGGATGCTGCCACAGAAAAAGAGGCATTGCCAATCTGAAAATCAGGATCTCTGTTTGATGAGATACTCCACCAGTTCCCGGGAGAGACTTGTCTCGCGGGAGACGGCGCTGGCGATGTCGCCTTCATTGGCACCGGCAGCGCGCAGCCTGTCGATTCTCTTGAAGACGGCCTCATCGATATCATAGTATTCATCAATCTCCTTTCTGTGGCCAAAGATATCACCCTCCACCAGCTCCACACCCTGAATGGCCAGGAACATCTCGCTGGCCCGGGAGATCGTCTTTTTGTATGAGGCGGGCACCTGCACAACTCTGATGCCAGGGCAGTTTTGCATCAGTTTGAAAACATCGGTATTCGCCGCCCGGAAGGCAAGGTGCACCATCTGCTCGCTTTGGTTGAGGTCTTCTATCTCTTTCCTGGAACTGACAACTCTAAGCCTCATGAATACCCACACCGTTCTGAAAGGAGCATTAACAGTTTTAACAATCTTTCATTGATCTGGAGAGATATAAGTTTTTTGTATGATCGGCAAAATTGCTTAAATTAGGCAATATAGAGAGATCTACCATAGATGTGACTGCACCAGCAGAGCAGAAGGAAAAGGAATTGGCAATTGGACTGGCCAAAACAGAGCAGTTCGCATATATTTAATAAATCAATCCTGCGCGACGGTCAGGCGAAGGACGTGGAGCTGCTCGAAGAAGCACCTCTCGCTGGCCGCCACCTGGACCGCCAGGCCTGCACAGGCCGCTGCCTCCATCACATCGGGCAGGCCGGTGAGGCTGGATATGAGCAGAAGCACCCTTCCGCCGGGCAGCAGCCGCTCTGCCAGGCCCCGGAGAAATCTCTCCACCGTCTCCCGCCCGCTCGCTCCTCCGTCCAGCGCCCTGTCTATCCACCGGCCTGTGCGATCCTCCGGCTCTGTTGGCAGGTAAGGGGCGTTGAAGAGCACCAGGTCGAAGCGCCCACTGATGCCCAGGAAGAGGTCTGCCCGGACGAATTCCACTTCTGAAGCCTCCCCGGATATTGCAGACTTTGCCGCCCGCACTGCATGGGGATTGATGTCCGTGGCGACGAGCCGCCGGACGCATCCGACCAGCCCGCGGCTGACAAAGCCGCTGCCGCAGCCGATCTCAATGACGCTGTCTGCCGGGCGGGCCTCGGCCTGGGCAGCGGCCAGGAGCAGGAAGCTGTCCTCGGCGGGAGGGTAGACCTCTTCGGGATCGAAGCTGGTAACTGATTCCATATGCATGATCCATCTCTTTTTCCCATAGGCATAATTCTTATCTTCCCCGGGAGCATGAAAAGAGCCCCGATGCAGAGCAAGAGAGAAATGCCCGGCAGTGGTGCTGCTAAAATCATGGCGCTTTCGGCTGCGGTGGCATCCTTGCTGGCCGTGGCCATAGGCGTCGTCTTCCTCATCTTCGCCCTGCCCTCTTTAGGCGGTCGGGGGGCATTTGACTACTTCTTCTCCCAGGGCGCAGGGGGGCTACTCATCGTCCTGCTGGGGCTGATGGGAGGGGTGGGGGCGGCACTGGCAACCCAGATCAGGAGGCTGGAGTATGCCGCGGCAACACTGATGGCTGTGGCCGGCCTGGCTGCCCTGGCCGTGCTGGCTGTCTTTGGGGAGTGGGCTGCCTGTCTGGCCGCTCTGATCATAATCCTGGCTGCTGCCCTCGGCCTCGCCTGGCAGAGGAGGATGCCATCCTTCCTGCTCCTCTTTGCTGGCCTCCTGGGCTTTCCCCTCTGCCAGGCGGCCATCACCCTTCTGCCCTACGGCTGGAAGGCATGGTCCATCTGCGGAGTGCTGTTCATCTTCAGCGGCCTGTATTTTGTAGCTCCTGGGGCCTGTGCCAGGCTGCCGCTCCTCTCCTGCACTGGAGGCAATCAAGCCAGGAGATGGGTCCATCTGTTCCACGCCCTGCTCAGCCTGGCGGCCATCATCATCTCAGTGGCTGCCCTGGGGCATCTGCCGGAGCAGGCCGGGCCGCTGGCATCTGCACCGGGTGCGGGATATGCAACGGTGTCTCAGGATAAGGCCTTCGACTCACCTCAATCAGATTGCGGCTGCAAGAACGGCAGTATCCACAATAATAATAATAATATTAATCATATTAATAGTAGTAATGATAGTAATAATAGTAATAGCATAGCTGGAGGATCAACTGCGATCATCTCTCCGGGGGAGGCACGAACCTACCCTCAAGGCGAGGCGGTGCTCTTTCAGGCGGGAGTCTTTCCGGCTACAAGGAGCGTGCACAGGGAGTACCTCTGGCGGTCCAGCCGGGATGGGATCATCGGCAGAAATGAGTCATTTTCCAGGGGCGACCTCAGCCTGGGCTGGCACAATATCACCCTGACGGTAACGGGCGTCAACTCCAGCAATTCAAGCAGCCTTGTTGCACCCTCATCCTCCACCGCATACGTGCAGATTGGCGTTGCTGCGCCCTGGGTCTGCGGCAACGTCAGCCCGCAGCCCAGGTACTATCCTCTGGACACCCCCTGCCGGGACATCTGGCCGGACGGGACTGCCGAATGCCAGCAGGTGGAGGTCTGCCATCCCGATCTGGACTGGATCATCGATGAGGCGGTCGACTGCTGTGACGGAACCGCCCGGCCCGGCTCCGCCTGCGCCAGAGCCTGCGAGCAGGCGGGAGGCGACAGAAAGAGGTGCCGGGGCCTTTACATCATCAACGCCCTGGGGCCGGATGCTTTGTACATGCAGGGATATGCCCTCTTCAAGGCCTGCTGCTCAGGATTTCCAGAGTGCTCCCGGATGTGCCTGCAAAACCTCACAGGAGAGTGTGTCTTCCGGGAGGGCTACAATGAAAACGTATCCGGCCTGCCCTGCCGGCCCGAAGAGCGCGGCATCTCCGCCTGGCATTCCGACACAAACATGAGCGAAAATAGCGCTGTGATGGGCCTGTTTCCAGCCCACGCCACCATCAACATCCTGCAGACAGGAGTGTGCAACGACTACTCGGCCGCCCTGACAACTCTGCTCAGGAAAGCCGGCTACAGCGAGGGCGAGGTCTTCAGCACCTCAAGCAAGGGATACGATCTGCCCCTGGTGGGAGGGCATCCGGGCCACGCCTATAATCTGGTGCGGCTGCCGGGCGAAAGCCGCTACCATGTGGTGGACACTACAGGAAACGGAGCCGGCATAAACCTGGAGGGTCTGCCCGGCTACTTCCGCTTCACCGGATGCTTCATGGGCCGGCCGGTGCAGCTCCGGGTGCTGGACTGGTGGGTCGGCTACTGCAGCAAGCTCTCCCCGTACGGTTACAACGATGCCGGATACTTCTACACGCCGGAGCAGGAGAGCATCTGCGGCTGCCCGGAAGAGATGGGGAGGTATTATGAATGAAATTGGAGATAAACCAGTGGCTAACGACGTTTCTACCACAGAGACACAGAGGACGCACAGAGACGACAAAGGACGAAAAATCAGACACTTTGGATTAAGCCAATGCAATAGCAGTTTGAATTACAGCAAATCAGGATTCAGCTCTGCCAGGAACTCTTCCCAGAGGGGCCTGTTTTGGCGGATGTACTCCTCCATCATCTGCCGGCACTCTTGCAGTTCCAGGTCCACGACCTCGATCCCGTGCTCCTCCATGAACTTGAGCGCGGCGGGAGCGCTCCTGCCCTCGCCCACCACCACCTTTTTTATGCCGAACTGGACGGCTGCTCCGGCGCAGAGGTAGCAGGGCATGAGGGTGGTGTAGAGGGTGGTGTTGTGATAGCCTCCAGTGAGCCGGGCACTTCTCAGGCAGTCTATCTCGGCGTGCAGGAGCTGGTCGCCCTTCTGGACCCTCTGGTTTCGCCCTCGGCCAATGATCCGGCCGTCCTCTACCAGAACGGCTCCTATGGGAACGCCGCCCTCAGCCTGGCCGGCCAGGCCCTCCCGGATGGCGGCGCGCATGAACTCGTCCATATCCGAATTGGTCTCTTTTTATCATCTATATGTCTTGTGGTATAAAATTTAAGTGGGCCGATTTCGCCCAGCAAATAGCGAGGGGCTGCTGCATCTCCGCCACTCATTGAGTCGCCTCTCCGCAGCCTAGCGCTAGGGCGCGGCGATTTTATATCATTAGCTCGTGGGGGAGCACCATGATAAATGTAGGAATTGTCGGTGGTTCGGGCTACACCGGCGGCGAGCTACTGCGCCTGCTGGCCAACCATCCCGAAGTAAAGGTAACAGCCGTCACCTCCAGGAAGCTGGCAGGAAAGCCTGTTACAGTCATCCATCCTCACCTCAAGAGCATCTATTCCCTCAACTTTGAAGCGCTGACCGGCAAAGAGGTGGCCGGGCGCTGCGACATTGTCTTTACCGCCGTCCCCCACGGCACGGCCATGGACTGGGTGCCTGATCTTCTCGATGCAGGCACAAGGGTCATAGACCTATCATCAGACTACCGCCTGCCCACCGATGTCTTCGAGAAGACCTACGGCACCCGGCACCGGGCTCCGCGCGATGCCGTCTTCGGCATGACTGAGCTGCATCCCGAGGTTGCCAGGGCAAAGCTCGTGGGAAATCCGGGCTGCTATCCCACCGGAGCCACCCTGGCCGTGGCACCCCTGGCCAAGGCGGGCCTGGTGGACAGAGTGGTCTATGACTCCAAGTCCGGCATCTCCGGAGCCGGAGTGGGGCCAACCGAGACCTCCCACTATCCCAACATGTCCCAGAATGTCATCCCCTACAAGCTGACGGCTCATCGCCATGTCCCTGAGATCAAGCAGGAGTTGGGCCGGCTCTCGCCCGGCATCAGGGTGAGCTTCACCCCCCACGTCATACCGTCGGTGAGGGGCATACTCACCACAGCTCACGTCTTTGCCCGCGAGGGCGCTGAGGATACGCTGCAGGACCGGGAGAAGGTGGCCGGCATCTACCGCGACTTCTACAAGAATGCTCCCTTCGTCCGCATGGCAGATGGCATCCCTAAGCTCTCCTCCGTGCGGGGCTCCAACTTCTGCGACATAAGCTTTGAGCCGGAGAAGGGCAGCGACCGGCTGGTGGTCATATCAGCCATCGACAACCTGGTCAAAGGCGCCTCAGGCCAGGCCATTCAGAATATGAATCTGATGGCGGGGCTTGATGAGAGGACCGGCCTGTGGATGCCCGGCCTGGCTCCTTGAGGGATGGGCTCGGACGAGAAAAAACTGAGATAAAACTGATCTGGGATGAAGACCTAATAGGATTAGAATACTGAGAAGATGTGGTTGTATGAAGGTCAGAGATGTCATGAACGTTATGCCTGTTACCGTCCAGGCTGATTCACAGGTGAGCGAAGCCGCTCGACTGCTGCGGGAGCATAAGATAAGCGGACTGCCGGTCCTGGATGGTGAGAAGCTGGTGGGCGTGGTTTCGGAGTCCGACCTCCTGCATCTACTGTCTGTGGAAGAGGAAGAGGGCGGCCTCTGGCTTCCCAGCCCCTTCGAGGTCTTTGAGATTCCCTTCCGCGACCTGGTGAAGTGGGAGAGGATGCATGCTGCACTCGAGGAGATTCCCAAGAAGAGGGTGGGTGACATCATGAGCCGCAATCTGCATGAGGTGGGACCGAACGACACCGTGGAAGAGGCGGCAGGCATCATGACCCGCCACCGCATCAACCGTCTGCCGGTGGTCGAAGAGGGGCGGCTGGTGGGAATTGTGACCCGAGGGGACATCATCTCCGGTCTGGGGACGGTCCATGCAGAGGATTGAGGGCGGCATCTGCGCCGTATCCGGCGTCAGGGCCGCAGGCGTGCGCCGGGGAAAGTATGGTCTCGCGGTCATCACCGCCTCCGGGGCAGCGGCTGGCATGTTCACCACCAACCGGGTGCAGGCTGCCCCTCTGCAGGTCACAGCTCAGCATCTGGCAGGCGGGCACCTGGACGGAGTGATAGCCAACAGCGGCTGCGCCAATGCCTACACCGGACCGCGGGGGCGGGAGGATGCTCAGTCCATGGCCCGGCTGCTGGCCGGCTATCTGGGAACGGATGAGAACCGGATCGCCGTGGCCTCCACGGGCGTCATCGGCCGATACATGGACCTGCCCCTCATCACCGAGCTCTTCGATCAGGCCAAATCCAATCTGAGGAGCGATGCCACCGCCAGCGTCGAGGCGGAGAGGGCCATCATGACCACGGACACTGCCGTAAAAGAGATCGCTGTCGAGCATGAGGGCCTGCGTGTGGCCGGCATCGTCAAGGGGGCGGGGATGATAGAGCCCAATGTCGCCACCATGCTATGCTTCCTCTACACGGACGCCGATCTGCCTGCGGCTGACCTCAAGGACTGCCTGGCCGATGCGGTCAGGGACAGCTTCAATATGCTGACCGTGGATGGCGACACCAGCACCAACGACACAGTGCTTCTCACGGCCACGGGAGCAGCAGGAATAGCCAGATCGTCCAGCATCCAGCACTTCCGGGAGGCTCTGCGCTACGTCTGCATAGAGCTGGCCCGCATGATGGCCAGGGACGGAGAGGGGGCCAGCAAGTACTTTGAGGCTGTGGTCACCGGGGCCAGGACTGAGGAGGACGCCCGGCG
>CAYQKI010000089.1:0-7876 GCA_964418105.1 uncultured Methanotrichaceae archaeon
TCTTCAGGGTCATGTAGGGGTCGTCCCAGTCCAGCCAGGCCCCCAGGATCTTGAACTGGGCGGTCATGTCGTCTTTTTGTCGAAGTGCGAACTCCTTGCAGCGGGCGATGAACTTGTCCACCCCGTAGGCCTCGATGTCCTTCTTGCTCCTAAAGCCGAAGGACTCCTCCACCTTGACCTCGATGGGCAGGCCGTGCATGTCCCAGCCGGCCCGGTCCTTGACCTCACAGCCGTTCATGGACCTGTAGCGCAGCACGGCGTCTTTGATCACCTTGTTCCAGGCGGTGCCGAGGTGGATCCTGCCTGTGGTGTAGGGCGGCCCGTCCACGAAGAAGAACTTCTTGCCGCCCACTCGAAGCTGCCTGACCCGGCGATAGGTCTGCTCTCTCTCCCACAGTCCCCTGATCTGATCCTCCAGCTCATGCGCATTGTACTGTCCAGCCACCTCAGAGATCACTTGCGTTTCCTCCGAAAATCGAATGGCACCATGTAGCACATCTGTATTTAGCCTTTGTGACGGGGCAGCAATATTGATATAATGTCAGCAGCTATCCCTTAGATGAGGGGTCAATTATCAAAGAGGAGATCTGGATCGAGAAGTACCGGCCATTCAAGCTGGACGACATAGTGGGCCAGGACGAGATAGTGCGCCGCCTCAAGTCCTATGTGAAGACCAAAAACCTGCCGCACCTTCTGTTCTCAGGGCCGCCCGGCGTGGGAAAGACGGCCGCCTCCATATCCATAGTCAAGGAGATCTATGGAGACACCTGGAGAAACAACTTCATAGAGCTGAATGCCAGCGACGAGAGGGGCATCGAGATCATCCGCCACAAGGTCAAGGACTTCGCCCGCATGGCGCCTCTCGGAGACGCTGACTTTAAAGTAATATTTTTGGACGAGGCCGACGCTCTGACCAACGACGCCCAGAGCGCCCTGCGCCGCACCATGGAGCGCTACTCAGCCACCACCAGGTTCATCCTCTCCTGCAACTACTCCTCCAAGATCATTGAGCCCATCCAGTCCCGCTGCGCCGTCTATCGCTTCCGTGCCCTCTCCGGCCCGGCGGTCTTAAAGCGCATCAAGTTCATCGCCGCCGAGGAGAAGCTGACTGTCTCCGATGGGGGCCTGTCCGCCATCGAGTACGTGGCGGGCGGAGACATGAGAAAAGCCATCAATGCCTTGCAGGCCGCGGCCCTTTTGGGAGACAGCGTGGATGAGGAGACCATCTACCAGATCACATCCACCGCCAAGCCGGAGGAGATCAAGAGCTTCATCAAGACGGCCATGTCCGGAGACTTCGCCGCGGCTCGCACTGCCCTGGACGACCTGCTGCTCTCCCGAGGCCTATCCGGCCAGGACGTGGTGGTCCAGATCCACCGGGCCATGCTGGACCTGGACATACCTGACAGGGAGAAGGTGCGTCTGATCGACCGCATCGGCGAGATAGACTTCCGCATGACGGAGGGGGCGAACGAGAGGATTCAGCTCGAGGCCCTGCTGGCCTACTTTGCCCTCAACTCCGGGTAGAGCCGGTACAGCAGCGACTCAATTTTGCCGGTACGGCGAATATGTTAGCTGGCACCGGCGGACGACTTTCACCACAAAGTCACAAAGACGCACAAAGAACGAAAAGCATTCTATCTCTTCCTCAGAACCGAAGGCAGGCTGCGCTCGATGGCCGCGCACAGCTCCTCGATTCGAACCGGCTTGGAGACGTAATCGTCCATCCCCGCCGCCAGGCACTGCTCCCGGTCACCCTTCATGGCGTGGGCGGTCATGGCGATGATGTAGGGCTGGCGGCGGCCGGGCTGGCTGCGAATAAGCCTCGTCGCCTCCAGGCCGTCCATCTCCGGCATCTGCACATCCATAAGCACCAAGTCATAATCGCGACCCTTGAAGGCTAAGAGAGCCTGCCGGCCGTTGCCGGCGATATCCGCCCGAAAGCCCAGCCTCTCCAGGATGCGGACGGCAACCTTCTGATTGACGGCATTGTCCTCCACCAGCAGTATCCAGTGGCTCTCCCTGGGCCGGCCGTTTTCCAGGGCAGAAAGGCCGCATTTTAGAGCGCCCTCCTGCCGGGCGGGCCGGACGGCGACATCCTCCGGGGCTGCAGCAACGGCCTTGATGGTGAAGTAGAATGTCGATCCCCTGCCAGGTTCGCTCTCCACCCAGATCCTTCCCCCCATCAGCTCGGCCAGGTTCTTGCTGATGGCCAGGCCCAGGCCCGTTCCGCCGTATTTGCGGGTGGTGGAGGCGTCCACCTGGCTGAATGACTGGAAGAGGCGGCTCATGCGATCCTTATCGATGCCTATGCCCGTATCTTTGACGGCAAAGAGGATCTCCGACGATGGCGACCGCGGAGCAGACGGTGAGGGGGACGGGAGAGCTGATACATCAACTGAGATCTCACCGGCTTCGGTGAACTTCACGGCATTGCCGAGAAGGTTGACCAGTATCTGTCGCAAACGGATGGCGTCTCCCACAATCCTCTCCGGCACCTGGGGCCCGATGGAGAAGCTGAGGCGCAGCCCTTTCCTGGCAGCGGGCTCGGCCACCATATTCACCGACTCCTCCAGGCACTGCCGCAGATCAAACGGCTCTTCCTCCAGATCCAGCATTCCGCCCTCGATCTTGGAGAAGTCCAGAATGTCGCTGATGACCGCCAGCAGTGAGTCTCCACTGCTGCGGATGGTCTCGATGTAGTCCCTCTGCTCAGAGTCTATGCCCGTGCTGAGGAGCAGGTCGGTAAGACCTATGACCGCATTCATGGGAGTTCTGATCTCATGGCTCATATTGGCCAGAAACTCGGACTTGGCTCTGGTGGCAGACTCGGCTCTCTCCTTGGCAAGCAGCAGGTCCTGCTCCACCTTCTTTCTTTCGGACAGGTCGATGGAGACCCCGACAAATCCCATATTCTTGCCCTGCCCGTCTTTGAGAAGGCTGTAGACATAGAGAGCTGGAAACACGCTGCCATCGCGCCTTTGCACCATATGCTCGCTCTCCCGGTAGCCGCTCTCCAGGACATCCCGCATAACCTCGCCCATCATCGAGACAAACTCTCTGGGCACAATGGTCTCGGCTATGCTCCGGCCAATAACCTCCTCTGCCCTCCATTGGTAGAGCGACTCCGAGAAACGGTTCCAGTAGATGATGCGCCCTGTCAGGTCTGTGGCGATGACCGCATTCTTCACCTGGTCGAGCAGCGAAGCCTGAAATGCCACCTGCTCCTCCGCCTTCTTCCTCTCAGTGATATCCTGGCCCTGGGCGATGGTCGCAACCACGTCTCTGCCCTCCTTGTCATATATGCTGGCCGAGTTCCAGAGCACAGTTCGAACCTGCCCGTCCCTCCTCAGAATGGGTATCTCCACCGAATCCCACAGCTCGCCGGATAGGGTCTTTTCGATATAGGCCATGGAAGAGGCGCGGCTCTCCTCAGGAAAGAGCATCTCCAGCCTTCTGCCCAGCACATCGGGGGCTGTATAGCCGGTCAGCCTCTCGAAGGCATGATTGAATCTGGTTATCTGGAAGGACGGGCCCCAGACGATGATGGGCGCATTGGCATGGCCGATGAGGCTCTCCAGATAGTCCCGGGTCTCTCTCAGCTCTTCTGCCGCCCTCTTCAGCCCCTCTGAGGAGCGCCGGTTTTCGGTCATATCGTTGCCGATGCAGAGTACCTCTATGATCCTGCCTTCATCATCCATCACAGGGCGGTTGGTCCAGGCGATCCAGACCCTCTCTCCGTTCCAGCGGATATTCTCATTTACGTTGGTGGAATAATCCTGGGGATTTCTTCCTATGGCCTCTATCATCAGCCGCAGGTCCCTGCCCTCCGAGTCCAGGGCCGGGACAATGCTGCCCACCACATTTCTGCCCAGGATCTCCTCCTCCCTGTAGCCGAAGAAGTCCAGTGCAAAGCGGTTGACGAAGGTGATATTGCCCTTGGTGTCCATCCTCATGATGATGCTGTTGGCGCTCTCCACCAGCTCTCGATACTTCTTCTCGCTCTGGGCCAGCTCATCCTGAGCCTGCCAGCGGTCCATGGACCCGCCGATGGCACCGGCGATGGTCATGAGTATCGATACCTCTCCCCAGGTCCAGACCCGTTCCTCCCGCCGGTCGTCAAAGCCGATGAAGCCCCAGAAACCCTTCTTGGTGAATATGGGGACTATGAGGTAGGAGAGGACCTGCAACTGGGCGAGCAGCACCCTCGCCCGGACAGGCAGATCGGAAGCCTTCCCCTTGAGAGGCATGCCTTTGGCCAGGTCATCGTACCAGGCTATGGGACGGCTGTAGGAGAGGTCCCTGTCCTGATCTGTATTCGCCAGGACAAGGCCTTCCCGATTCCAGGAGAATCTCAACCGGCAGCGATGCTCTCCGCTCCCGGAGTCATAATTTTCGAATATGTAGACCCGGTCCACGTCAGCCGAGCAGCCTAAGATCTCCATAGCCTGGTTCAATGCCAGGTCCATCTCCTCGGTGATGAGGAGCTGGTTGGTGGCCAGGGCTGCTCCGGCCAGCATGCGGTCTTCACTTCTGCTGCCGCCGGCACAGCCGCCTCCAATGGCGAAATCAGGATCGGTATCCATTCCGTTTCACCTCAACAGCACCGCCCGCACTGGAGAGGCTTCGGCCCCGCCGAGGCTCAGGGGAAGACAGATGAGGGTATATCTGCCGGCCGGCACAGCCGACAGGTCGATTCCCTCCAGGATGAGGACATCGCCCTCCAGGAGGATATGGTGCACGGGCAGAGACTCACTGCCGTATTCGTCCACGGAGAGATAGTCTATGCCCACCAGGCCGGCCTTTCCAGCGGCGCAGAGGTGGGCGGCATCCGGGGATATGCTCACGAAATCCTGGACAAAGGCAGGGCGGGAGAGCAGCCTGCGCTCTGAGTTGTCGGTCTTGAAAAGAACTGCCTCGCCGGGACTGACCATGCCGCCAGGCAGGCCTTTCCGCAGAGCGGAGGCGGTCACAGCTCTCTTCTCCCCTGCAATGCTGACCACCCAGGCAGGGAGTATGAACCGCTGCAAGCGATAGTCATCCAGAAGGCGGCCCCCTTGCCGGACATGGCCCGGAAAATCAATATGTGTAGCCGAGTGAGAGCAGAGGCTCAGGGCGGAGAGCAGACAGCCGGAGCCGTCCCGATCCCGGTCGCCCTGCAAAGAGAACGGCCTGTCGCCGGGCCAGACGGGAGCGCTGCCCAGGGGTGCACTGATATCGAAGCACTCCCTAAAATCCAGGGTTTTATCCGAGGGCAATCGGAAAGCAAGGGGCATAATTGGACCGCAGACTACTTTCTGTCAAGCACTTTAATGAGATGATAGCCGAACTGGGTCTTTACCGGCCCCAGGATCTTGCCCTTCTCGCCCTCGAAGGCGGCCTTCTCGAACTCAGGGACCATGCGGCCCTTGCCGAACCACCCCAGGTCGCCGCCGCTCTTGCCGGATGGACATTGCGAGTACTTCCTGGCCATCTCGGCAAAGCTCTGCGAGCCTTCCCCCAGCTTCTCCTTCACTTCCAGGGCTTTCTTTTCCGTCTTGCAAAGAATATGAGCGGCATGGACTTCTTTAACCATGAGCGCCTTATAGAAAGGAGAAGATAAAAAGACTTTTGCCTGCCTCTACTCCAGGACGGCCTGCACCCTTCCCACCTGGCCGTCCTCCAGCCGGACCTTGATGCCGTGAGGGTGAAATGAGGAGGATGTGAGGATCTCCTTGACCGCCCCCCGCGTCCTCTTGCCGGTCCGCTGGTCCTTCTTGAGGACGACGTCCACCATCAGGCCGGGGCGGATGTCCCTCCTGTTCTTGCCGCTCTTCTCCGGCAGAGATTATGCCCCCTTGGTACCCTTCTGGCCGGAAGGATCCGGCATTCCCACTCCTCTGTCCATGGCCTCCCTGGCCAGACGGATGGCGCACAGCTCCGAGCACATGGTGCAGGTGTCCGTCTCCACACCCCGGCGGTGGCGGATCCTCCTGGCCAGGGTGGGATTGATGGCCGCCTGAAATTGCCCCTCCCAGTTGAGGTCGGCTCTGGCCCTGGCCATCTGCAGGTCGCGCTCCCTAGCATGCTCTCGCACGCCGGGGCGGGTGAGGTCTCCGGCATGGGCGGCGATGCGGGTCACATATGTCCCCTCGACCACGTCCTCCAAAGTGGGCAGGTCCAGGTGCTCGGAGGGTGTGGTGGCGCAGAGGAAGTCGGCGCCCGCCATGGCCGCCACCATACCGCCCATGGCCGCAGTGATGTGATCGTAGCCCGGAGCAATATCCGTGACCAGAGGCCCCAGCAGATAGAGGGGAGCGCCGTCTGTGAGGTGCTTCATGGCCTTAACGGCGGTCTCGATCTCATCCGCCGGCACATGCCCCGGCCCTTCCACCATGGCCTGCACCCCGGCCTCGCGAGCGCGCTCCACCAGCTCGCCCAGCATTATGAACTCCATGTACTTGGCCCGGTCCGATGCATCCTGGATGCAGCCAGGCCGCAGGCCGTCGCCCAATGAGAGCGTCAGGTCGTACTCCTTTGCCATCTCCAGCAGGTAGTCGTACTCGGAGTAGTAGGGATTGTCCTCGCCCGTCTCGCTGATGTACTTCATGGTCAGTGAGCCCCCCCGGCTGACCACGCCCATCACCCGCGGGTCAGCGCGCAGCCTCTCCAGGGAGTTCTTGTTCACGCCCACATGAACTGTCACAAAGTCCACGCCGTCTTTAGCATGCCTCTCCAGGGCATTGAAGAAGCCCTGGCTGGTCAGATCCTTCTTGACTGCTGCATTGTAGATGGGCACCGATCCCACGGGAACGGACACGGCATCCAGGATCTTCCTTCTCAGAGCATCCAGGTCGCCGCCCGTGGACAGGTCCATGACGGCGTCCGCGCCCGACGATACGGCGGCCAGGGCCTTTTCCACCTCTGCCTCCGGCAGGTCCAGGCTCTGGGAGGTCCCCACATTGACATTCACCTTGATGGAGAGCCCCTCGCCCACGCCCGTGGCCTGCCCCTCCCGGCGGACGTTTCCGGGGACTACTGCTCTGCCCGATGCCACCCTCGCCGCCAGCTTCTCCGGCTGCATCTGCTCTTTGCCGGCTGCCGCCACAATCCTGGCTGGCAGCCGCCCCATCCTTGCCTCTTGCATCAGCGTCATTGATACCAACTAATATATCGTAAGAGAATCCTTTCGATCCCCTGGTGTTTATTTCATGGTGGAAGTGCATAAGGTTAGCGGTGCTGCCTTCGACGGCAATGTCTATCTGGTGCTCGACAGAAGGCCTATTCTGGTAGACGCGGGCATGATGGCCGGGCCGACATTAAAAAATATTAAAAAATTTATCGACCCCACAAAGATAGAGATGATTGTGCTCACCCACTGCCACCATGATCACTCCGGAGCCGCGCCAGCGCTGCAGGAGGCCACGGGGGCCAGGATACTGCTCAGCGAAAAGGAGACGGGCGCTGTGGGAGACGACCTGGCATCGGTGGCCTACCTCTTCGGCCAGCAGGCCCCGGAGTACAGGGTGGACGGGACGCTGAAGGAGGGCATGGTGCTGGACACCGGCGAGTGGAAGCTGCGCGTCATGGAGACGCCGGGCCACTCCCTGGGAAGCCTGTGCCTGTACGAGGAGAGGGAGAAGGTGCTCTTCTCCGGGGACACCGTATTTCCGGACGGCAATATCGGCAGGACGGACATGTACGGGGGCAGCACGCCGGAGCTGGTCAGGTCCATCGAGAGGCTTGTGGCGCTGGACGTCAAGACCATGTATCCGGGGCACATGGAGATCACCAGCCGCGACGTGAACCGGCAGATACAGATGAGCCTGAGGTTCGCGAAGAGCGTGCTGTAAATTTTAGGGCAGCTATCTCCTTTTTGGCTCTTCGCCATTTTCGG
>CAYQKI010000090.1:0-7875 GCA_964418105.1 uncultured Methanotrichaceae archaeon
TAAAAAAGAAAAAAGATTAACCGGTTGACCGGCAAATCAAATGCAAGCCCCATCCCGGTGATCAGCCACTGGATCAGCCACTTAAGGGAGCCAAATTATTCTCATCACCATCGCTGTAAATCACATACTCATCTGCTTTGAAGAAAGGCCCGCCTGGGTGATCTGCCCACCAATCCAGGTTGAGCCATATGTTCTTTGTATCGGTATCCACATGGACATAAATCTTATCAGTTTTAAATTTAATTAACATCCATTTTATTATTCTTTCTACTTTGCTATCTGTACCGCAGTCCTTTCCCAAGTAGACTTCTGCAAAAGCATGAGACTTTCCGCCAGTATTATTTGCGGCCAGGACAATTCGAGAACTGCAGCCGATCGATTCTACAAGTGCCGACATAGGGAGAATACAGGCAGAGATTTCTGATATGTTTGCTGGAATGAATACGGTTCTGCTGAATTCTGTTCCTGGATAGCTTCACCCAACCAAGAAAGATTCCAGGCAACAGCAGGTGTGAAAAACATCAAAAATAAAGCTGCTGAAACAAAAATTGCTCTCCTTTTCATCAAGACACCTCATGACTGTATGCAGATATAGCATAGATGATGAAAAAGGTTTCGTAATAATTTTCCTGGAGACGAACATTTTGACAATTGAATGTCTTGCATAATTTTCTCAGTCACAACTTCAGAATATCCAGCAAATGCTGCCGTTTCATTATCAACGCTTGCACGTTCCCGATCTTCCTCGCAACTCCTCCAGCCTCTTCTTTATCCCCTTCCAGTGCCCGCCCTTCCAGTACAGCTTTCTGCAATCCCGGCACTGCCACATCTGCCCTTGCTGCTGCTCGATTTCATCCAGAAGCCCATTGCAGACGGTGCACCTTTTAGGATCAAGCTGCAGCGGCACCCCAGCCGCTGCCATCTCCTCCAACTGGCCACTGATGTCTGAAGAGCTAATGAGGATACAGTGCACCCCTGCTTTCTGGCAGGATTGAGAGAGCCCCCTGTCCCTGGTGATGACCGTCCGCCCCTCCTGCGCGGCCTGGTGTATGAGGTCCCCGTTCCTCTGGCTCGCCGGCAATGCCACATCCTGACCCAGCAGCCGCAGCCACCTGGCCAGGCGGATGAGCATCAGATCTGCAAGAAAGCGCTTTCCTTCATCTTTTTCAGCTCTTTCTGTTTCTTTTCCTCTTGCTTCTCCTGCTTCTGCTCCTGCATCTTCCCCTATCTCTTCTTCTCCGTCTGCCCCTGTCTCATCCATTTGCTCTCTTTATGGCATCCGCAACTATTTATCGATTGATCCACCAGATAGCCCTCTCATGAAGAAGGCGATGAGCAATGTGGATGTGGCAGCCATGGCGGCAGAGCTGTCGGACAGGATCCTGGGCGGCTTCATGGGCAAGGCCTATCAGCAGTCCTCGGATAAGATCTGGCTGTCCGTCCAGTCCCCGGCGGAGGGAAGGCTCGACCTGTTGCTCGTTGCCGGCAGGAGGATCAATATCACCCGTGCAGAGCGTCCGGCATCCAAGACTCCACCTCAGTTTCCCACCATGCTCAGGAATCGCCTCTCCGGCGGCAGGATTGTGCAGATCAGCCAGCATGACTTCGACCGGGTGCTGGAGATCGCCGTGGAGCGCTCCGGGGCCCGCCACTACCTTGTCATCGAGCTGTTTCCCAAGGGCAGCATGGTGCTGCTGGACGAGAACCGGCAGATCCTCTCCATGCTCAGGAAGATGGTCTACCGGGGCAGCAAGATGGCCGCCGGCGAGAAGTACCTCTTTCATCCCGGCCAGCTCGACCCGCGCACCATCTCTCTGGAGGACCTCTCTGGCTGGCTCTCCAGCGCCGGCCAGGACCTGGTGCGCTCTTTGGTGCGGGGCCTGAACATGGGCGGAACCTATGGCGAGGAGGTCTGCCTGGTGGCGGGGGTGGCCAAGAACAGTCCCGCCGCCGACCTGGATGCCTCTGAGGTGGAGAGGGTCCACCAGGCCCTGAGGCAGGTATTCTTGGATGATACTCTCGACCCTCATATCGTCCTCTCTCCGGATGGCGGTGAGCCTGTGGATGTGCTCTCCCGGCCCCTCAGGGTTTACGAGGGGCTGCCGGTCAAGCGCTATGCCACATTCAGCGAAGCAGTGGATGCCTTCTTTGTAGAGAAGGAGGCTGCGGTGGAAGTCAGGCAGGACCCCTTGGACAGGAGGATCGATCTGCAGAAGAAGGCAGTGGAGGAGTTCGAGGCCCAGGAGAAGGCCCTCATCGCCAGGGGCGAGCTGGTCTATCAGTTGTACGGTGGCGTGGACAAGATCCTGAATGTCGTGGCGGCGGCTCACGGCAAAGGCTTCTCCTACAATGAGATCTGGGAGAGGATCAGCGGGTCGGACCTGCCCTCCGCCAGGGCCATTCTCTCTTTAGACGGCCAGGGTGAGATGCGAGCTGTTGTGGGGGACGCGGAGCTGGAGCTTCATGCCGGGCTGACAGTTCCCCAGAATGCCCAGAGGTACTATGAAAAGGCCAAAGAGATGGCCAGAAAGGCCGCCGGAGCCAGGGAGGCCCTGAAGATCACAATAGAGCTGAAGGCCGGCAAGTCGGCTCCCAGAAAGAGCCGCCCCTCCACGGCACCCAGGCGGAGAAAGCCCAAGTGGTACGAGCGCT
The DNA here is from genome assembly GCA_964418105.1 of uncultured Methanotrichaceae archaeon. Taxonomy (GTDB): domain Archaea; phylum Halobacteriota; class Methanosarcinia; order Methanotrichales; family Methanotrichaceae; genus Methanothrix. The sequence goes on from CAYQKI010000090.1 coordinate 2,653, forward strand.
TTCGCTGGTTCTACTCCTCGGACGGCTTTCTGGTGCTGGGGGGGCGCGACGCGGATAGCAATGAGGAGGTCTATGCCAAATATTTGGAAAAGCGCGACCTGGCCATGCATACCGACGCCCCCGGCGCGCCCCTCACTGTGATCAAGACCGGCGGAGAGGATGTGCCGGAGAGCACTCTGATCGAGGCGGCGCAATTTGCCGTGAGCTACTCCTCTATCTGGAAGGGGGGCCTTGCTGCCGCCGACTGCTACCTGGTCAAGGGCGACCAGGTCAGCAAAACCCCGGAGAGCGGTGAATTCCTCAAGAAGGGCGCTTTCGTCATCCGGGGCGAGAGGCGATACTTCAAAGACACACCGCTGGCTTTAGCCCTGGGCATATCGGAGGGACAATTAATCGGCGGCCCGGTTTCGGCTGTGCTGCCCGGGGCCGATCCCTCGGTTGAGGTTGAGCCGGGAGAGCTGAATGCCGACGACCTGGCCAAAAGGATCTACAGGTTCTTCTCGGAGAAGGAGGAGGACAGGGCATATCTGAAATCCATCGCTTCTGTCGATCAGATTGTGCAGTTCCTGCCGCCGGGCGGGTCGAGGGTCAAAGGCAGTTCAGGATGATGATATCCCAAATTTCTTCATTTTTTTGCCCTTTACTGATCTCCTGCAGGAAGCTTCTCCCCGCATCTCCTGCAAAACCCAGCATCTGCCTCATGCCTGTCCAGGCCGCAGCCCGGACATATCAGCACCTTCTTCTCCCGCCCTGCCGTCAGCCAGGCTCGAAATATCCTGGCCGCCTGGAAGGGGATGATGATGATGCCGGAGATTATCATGGCCACTGCCACCAGCCTTCCGGCAGCGGTTACCGGCACGATGTCGCCAAAGCCGACTGTGGAGACGGCAACCACTGTGAAGTAGAAGGCATCGGCGAAGTTCTGCACTCCGGGATTGGCGGGGTTCTCCACAAAATAGAACAGCCCGGAATAGACAAAGAATATTATGATTATGCTCAAAACCAGCCGGTCCACATTGAGCATTGGCCGGCTGATCAGCCCGAAGAGCAGGTGCTCCCTGGCAATGAAGCGCAGGAATCTGAAGATTCTCAATACAGACAGCACTCTCAGGGTCTGGACGAACCTGATGTCATGGACGAAGACCGTGGCTGGAAGGGCCAGCAGTATCAGTGTGGGCATGATGGCTATCAGGTCGATGATGCTGTAGAGTTCCTTGACGTGGCTCCACCTGTCGGCAGCGCCGTAAAGCCGGAGGAGGTATTCGATGATGAATACGGCCACCACAATCTTCTCCAGGTTCCAGAGTGCATCTTTTTGTCCGGGCGGCATGGGAAATGTGTTGGCCACGAAGAGGGCCACGGCCAGGAGGTTCAGGAGGATGATGGAGATGTCTATGGCTCTGCCCAGAGGGGTTTGAAAGTCAATCATGTAAAACTGGACGGTTTCGCGAAGGCTTCTGGCTGTCCGGCCTTCATTCTTTTGACTGGAGCTTCTGGCGTTTGACATCTACTATAAATTAATTAAAATGCTTCATGGGCGCTCCTTAAGGTCTCATCTTCGGCCTCAAGCCCTTTGACCTGAATATGCTTCTGATCCTTTTCTTTTGGTAGGCAGATATCTTGCCGAATAGGGGATGATCGGGCTTGACCTTTAGCAGTGTCAGAGATACGACAAAGTTTTTGGGAAAATCCAGAAAACAGGCTATACCTCCTTCTTTGCCGGACTCTGCCAGGTTTATAATTTTCAGCTCACTCTCCGGCGTGACCTCCAATCCATTTTCAATCAAAAGCCTGCTCAAATCCCTATTGGCATAAGCCGGGATGGGCAGATGGGCCTTCATCTCGTCGATCAGCTCCATATTTGTCACCTCTATCTGAACAAATACTTGTCATCAAATATGGTACAGAATGCGTCTTTCTCGCTGATGCATCGATTGGGGCATACCTCGCAGAAGCTGAGCATATGGTCCCAGGAGTAGGAGATTACGTCAGTCATTTTATTGACCATTTCATCACCGATATTGGGAAAAAATTCTTCAATGGGCTCATACGAGATGCGCACTTTTTCAATCTCACCGGATAATTGCTTCAGGACTTCATCCTTCATTTTCTTGGCATAAAAAATAGAAAACTCTGCAAGGGCCACATCGCTGATCTTTTTTTTCTTAAGCCGCGAGGATATTTTGCTTTTCATGTCGCCATAAATCGACAGAGAAAGTTCATAGCAGAACCAGTTAAGCTTGACTTTATCTTCCTGGCTGGAATAAAAAGAGGTCGGACTGATCATATCCAGGGCGTCCTTTTCCTTTTTGTCTCTTGTTCTCACTCTCATTCCTCTCATGTTCCTATCTCCCTTGTTCTATCTCCCTTTGATATGCCTGATCTCCACAGCCACTCCCCGCCGGGAGCGCATCATCTCCCAGCCGGACATCCTGGCCCGGCCCACGCCGAATGCCTTCTCTCCTACTACTATTACCTCATCGCCCGGCCTGATCTGCTCGTCCGCTTCGACCACGCCCGGCGCCAGCAGAGAGCCTTTGGGCAAAAAGTCGCCGATCCTGACCATGTAGCTTCCCAGCGGCTCCAGCCGCGCCGCTCCGGTCAGGGAGAGGGCGATCATGCCGTTAGGTGTCGATGCCGCCAGAGGCCTTTTCTTTTCGTCCTGGATCTCTCTGCCCCGCACGGCGATCTTTCCGTCCAGGAGAAGATCGCCTGCCCCCTCACCGAAGTAGAAGTCGGCATGGGCCCGGTAGCGCAGCAGCCGCAGGTCTGGAAGCTTTACTGCGTCCCGGCAGGCCTCACCCAGAGCCAGGCCCAGGCGGGTCAGGGCCGGGCCGCTGGTGCCGCCGCCGGTGTAGGTCGCATCCAGGCCGCTCTCCCGCACCGCCTCTTCCAGCTCTCCCTCCAGGTGGGCCACGATTCTTGCGTACCTGTTCTTCTTGAGGTAGGCCTGCAGGCAGCCTACCAGCCACGCCCTCTCTTCCCTGTCCCAGCGGCCGGTGACGGGGACGTCGTAGCTGGCGGCGGGGTATGCCTCCTCCAGCTCCCTCGGCACTAGGGCCAGAGGGGAGGTGAGTATCAGCTCATGCAGATAGCGGCGGCGCGAGCCGATAGCTTCAGAGAAGAGCTTGTGGGAGCGGGATAGGCTGTAGGGCTTTTTGGCCGAGCAGGGCAGGAGCAGCAATACGTCGCTCCTGGGGGCGGTGTACCTGCCCATCACCCTCTCTGCGAAGCGGGTGACCTCCACCCGCTGCAGCGATTCGGCGCAGTTGGCATAAAAAGTGCTGCGCCGCATGACCGGCGTCCTTTTCTCCAGGTAGGTGTGCTCGGCGTCCAGCAGCCGCAGGGCTGTGGTCTGGTCCGGGGCCACGCGCACCTGCCGCTCGACATACTCCCTCATGCTCTCTGACCTTATCGCCTGCCGGACGGAAAGAAGCTCCTCCTCCAGCTTGAGGAGGTTGTGGGAGGCGATAAGCCTGGCCTTTGCAGTTCTGTCTTCGCTCACGGCCCCGCCGGCGCACCCGGCTCGCTCCGCCTGCCCGGTCATCTGCCGGCAGTGAGGGCAGCGACAGGGCAGCTCAGCGATCTCTGATGCCAGCCAGCAGCCGTCCCGGGTGTGGTAGCGGCCCAGCAGGCCGTCGGCCAGCATGCGCGTGCCGTCCACCAGGTCGACGCCCAGGTAGACCAGCAGGGCCAGGTTGGCGGGCGTGGCCAGTGCCGGGGCGTAGAGGGCGGAGTCGGGGGGGATCCTCTCCCGCACTCCCACCAGCGCCGCCACCAGGTCTCTGGGATTGCCCAGGGCTGCGGCATTGCCCAGCACATAGACATCCGCCTGCGGTGGCACCCTGGCGCTGAAGGGATGGACCAGAACGCCCTTCGGGCCGGCGCTCTCGAAGTCCGGCAGCTCCGGGGCGGGCTCAGTCCGCAGCGCGGCAGGGACGTATGGCATTATGGCCAGATTCTTACACTCTCGCATGGCCTCGCCGGCGCGAATGGCCTCATCTACACTGGCATAGCTGTAGACGCTTCCCGCTGAGATGTAGTCGTCTTTGCTGATCAGGGCGGGCGAACTGATCTGCCGCTCGGAAAGAAGCTTTCCCATGCGAGCCGGGCCGTCGCGGCGGAGAACTTCGAAGAACTTGGTCATGGCTTGTGTGCCTCGCTTGCTGATGCGGGAGGTTTTGGACTTGGAGCATTGATCTCAAACATATTATCAGCAGATGATGACGTAATCGTATAAAAAAGAGATTAGGTTCAATATGATTCAATGCTCAGGCCTAGCGGCTCGTGAGCATATCCCTTCTTGCTCTTGTGGGACGCCGCGCATTGCCTGGCCTCTCGCGCGATGGGAGCCGGGCGCACGGGAGTCGCCGTGCGGGCTGCCCCGGCCCCTCTCCGGGGGACGGCTCGCAGAGCGTTGGATACTCCTGGCAGGACGGTTTCCGACTGCATGCAGCTTCCCGGCGGGAGGTCGTGGCCCGACGACTCAGGGGCAGCTTTCAACGAGTTGATCACTGGACGGGAGGTGGCTGGGAGGCTCTGCCGGGCCGGGACACCATCAGGGACTACCATGAAAGCAATGAAGCAAGGAGCCAGGAAGAATTGGTGGGGCCGAGATGGGCGCTGCCTTCTTCTGCCAGATCGCTGCCCTGGACACATCCCAGACCCTGCAAAACTCCACGGGCCTATATTGGCTCCTGGTTGAAGGCTTTGCAGAACAATCCTATATGGGTTCTGAAGGCCAGCAAGCAGGCCCGGGATGCTGTGGAGTTCGTCTTAACCGGCCGGCTACCTGAAGGGAAAGGGCGTGCTGCCGCCACGGCTTAAGGCCAATCCTACTATTTTTGTGGTTCTGCGCGATCTCACCTTGATCGTGAAGGGGCGGATCCGACAGAGGTGCAAGGCCTTAGAGTATGAGGGGATGTAGTTCAAGTGGGATCGTGACCGTCAGCAATAGTATGGCCCGCTCAGCCTGTGGGCCCGGGGGGCAGTGGGCGAATTACGGGAGGCGATGTGAGGGAAGTGGCTTTTTTTATATAATTCAATGAATCCGAGGCGCAAGGATGCCCTGGAGTCTATGAGGAGATGAGGCTGTATGGATGGGATCTTGCTCATATACCCAAGAGTTGGCCATCCAAAGGTTTATGGTTGGATAAAGTTTGAGATACGATATTCACGTAGATTTCAAATCTGGGAGCAAGTTCTCTTGCCCCAAATGTGGAA
>CAYQKI010000091.1:0-7804 GCA_964418105.1 uncultured Methanotrichaceae archaeon
CACATTGAGGTCCCTGTTTCTCATGCTGGCCCTCTCCAGTTGATACTTGATGTCGCGGGTGAGGCGGTTGAAGGCCACCCGGAAGAGGTCCTCCATCAGGTCTCCGGAGAGCTTGAGCCTCTTGTTGGAGTAATGGTCTTTATCGTCCTCGCCCCGGCGGGCCAGGGCCAGCTCGAAGCAGGCCTCGGCCATGCGGGAGAGGAACAGGGCCTTAGCATAGCGGTCCTTCTCGTCCACGCCGATGTGGGGCAGCAGGTACCTGTCCAGAACGTATGTGGCCCTCTTCTTCTGGTACTCTTTGGCCTGTCCAGCGGCAACCCGCGAGCCTATCTTCTCCAGGGCTTCGTCGGTGGTGGAGACCTCCGCCTCCTCCAGGTTCTCCAGCATGAACTTGATGATCTCAGGGTTATCAGATACGGATTTGACTATGTCCATATCAGTGTCCATGCCTAAAGAGCGCAGGAGGGTAACGAAGTTGAGCCGGCCTGAGACGGAGGGGAAGGATACCTCCAGAATAGAGCGGCGGCCCCTCTCCACAATGACCAGAGAGCGGTAGCCCTGCCTCTGAGAGAATACCTTGGCTACCTCGATGTTCTCATCATAGCGCTGGTTGTACTCGACCAGTATCTTATTGGGGGCCAGATCCTCGAGGGTCATGATCACCCTCTCCGAGCCGTTGACCACGAAGTAGCCGCCCGGATCGGAGGGATCCTCTCCATAGGTGATCATCTCGTCTGCGGAAAGGCCGTGCAGATTGCAGATCTTGGAGTTGAGCATGATGGGCAGGGTCCCAATGTCCGCCTCCACCAGGTCCTTCTCCTTCTCGCCCTCCACGATGGTCATCTCCAGCTTGATGGGGGAGGCATATGTCAGATTGCGCAGCCGGGCGTCGTTGGGATAGAGCCTCTCAATGGAGCCGTCCGCTTCGCGCACCATGGGCTTTTCCACCCGGATCTTGCCGAGCTTCACATATGTGTTCTCGATATTGGTCTCTATGATGCCCACTTCATCTATGACCTTTTGCAGGCCCTTGTCTATAAAATCGTTGAATGAGTTTATATGATGGTGCACCAATTTGTCCCTGGTAAAATAGGAGCTGTAAAGTACATTTTTATCGAGCAAAAGACCACCCTTAATCGATTACCAGCCGGTAAAAGATCGACTGCTTAGCAGTAGTACTCTTCCTGACAATCTTTATGATATCGCCGACTTTGGCCCCAATCTCCTTGGCCGCAGGGTCGCTTATGTGAATCTTCGGGAGCTGCGGGGCAGATATGCCGAAGTCACTCAGCACCTGCATCCCCTCTTCCGGCGTGAGCAGCACGTGTTCCGGAACCATTTCATGATCTTTTACGGCAAATTTGGTCACTCGAACCACCTTTTGAGTGATGGAGCAGCAAACAGGCTCAAGGAAAATCCAAACGGGCTCGGGGGGATTTGAACCCTCGACCACCTGGTATCTTCACCCAAAAATTTAAAAGCCAGACGCTCTGCCTAACTGAGCTACGAGCCCCCGCTTCCTGGCCTGCCTTAAGCCTCTCATGCTGCACGCAGTTGCCAATAATTGCATCCTGCATAAAAGCTTTTTCCTAGAGGGACTTAGACAAGTCCCACTAGGCGAGCTATCTCCGAGCCTACCTCGGATGTGGTCGAACTTCCTCCCAAATCATATGTCTTAATCCTGCCCTCATATAGGTTCCGCTCGATGGCGGCGATGATATCAGCCGCCGCCCTGTCCTGGCCCAGGTGATCGAGCAGCATGGCCCCTGCCCAGATGGTGGCCACGGGATTGACTTTGTTCTGGCCTTTGTATTTGGGGGCTGAGCCGTGAATGGGCTCGAACATGCTGGTCCCTTCCGGATTGAGGTTTGCGCCCGGCGCGAGGCCCAGGCCGCCCTGAATCATGGCTCCAAGGTCAGTGATTATGTCTCCGAACATGTTGGGGGCCACCACCACGTCAAACCACTCCGGATTCTTGACGAACCACATGGTTATGGCGTCAACGAAGTTGAAGCTGTGCTCCACCTGGGGGTAACCGGAGGCGACGTCCAGGAAGACCTCGCGCCAGAAGCCGTAGATGTCGCTGAGCACATTGGCCTTGTCAACGCTCGCCACCTGGCGGCGGCGCTTCATAGCCAGGTCGAAGGCGTATTTGATAACCCGCTGGCAGCCTTCCCGGCTGACCTCTCCGATCTGGTATCCGATCTCATCGCTATCGGAATCGATATCCAGGCCGAACTTGATGTTGTAGAGGCTCCTCTTGATCTCAAAGTCGGCATGGCTTTTGCCCTTCTTTGCGCGACTGCCTATGCCGATGTAAAAGTCCTCGGTGTTCTCGCGAACGACCACGAAGTCGATGTCCTTGGGAGTCTTGTCCTTGATGGGCGTCCATATGCCCTCCAGGAGCTTGACCGGGCGGAGGTTCACATACTGGTCGAAGTAGAAGCGCATGGTGAGAAGCACTCCCTTCTCCAGTATGCCCGGCTTTACCCTGGGGTCGCCTATGGCGCCAAGGAAGATGGCCGGGAAGGAAGACAGCTCCTTGAGCGTCTCCTCGGATACCAGCTCTCCCGTCTTTAGGTAGTGCTCCGCCCCAAGCTCATACTCCTTCCAGTCCAGCGAGAAGTTGTGCTTGTCTGCCGCTGCCTCCAGGACCTTGCAGCCCTCGGCTATGATCTCCGGGCCGATGCCGTCACCCGGTATTAATGGAACAGTATATCTCATGCCACCACTCCAGCCACCTGACGCCTGGTATACTCCACCAGCCCTCCTGCATCCACTATCTCCCTGAGAAACTGGGGCAGAGGCGTGGTCCTGTAGGACTCGCCGCGGGAGAGGTTGCTGATCAATCCTCCCGCCATATCAATATCGATTTCATCTCCGTCGGAGATCCCGTCCACCTGGGAGCAGATGAATAGAGGCAGGCCGATGTTGATGGCATTGCGGAAGAATATCCTGGCGAAGGACCTGGCGACCACCGCCGTCACCCCCGCCCCCTTCAGCGCTAATGGAGCGTGCTCTCGGGAGGAGCCGCAGCCGAAGTTCTCTCCTCCTACCACATAGTCTCCCTGAGAAATGCCGCCTGCCATCTCCGGGCGGACGCCCTCGAAGAGATGTGCCGCCAGCTCTCGCGGATCGTTGATGACCAGATAGCGTCCGGGTATGATGGCATCCGTGTCGATATCGTCTCCAAACTTCCAAGCTCTGCCTGCCAAAAACCTCAACTCCGAATCGGTGGACTATATTCTCATGAGATTGGAGTATATTAAAGTGATGCCAGAAGAAACCGGGGAAGATTGGACAGCCCCTCTACTGAATATACTGCTTTAAAATAATAAAACAACAACAGCACCTTTTTTTACCGGCTGGGAAATGAGCGTGCAATAAGGTGGTAGGAATTGCTGGCAACTATGATATCCGGAAGAACCCTGGCCCAGGGGGCGGGATGCGAGAGCAAAATGGCCCCTGAATTCTTCAAGGCCGCGGCTTTATGCCATTTATCTGAAAATGATATCAAAGAGCTGAACATAAACGAGGGCGAAAACGTCCTTCTCAAGAGCGAGTTCGGCCAGGTGGTGCTGGCTGCCAAAGCCGATTCTGGCCTGCCGCAGGGTATGGTCTTCATTCCCATGGGTCCCTGGGCAAATATGCTGGTGGGAAAGGACACAGGCGGCTGCGGCACACCTCAGTTCAAGGGAGTGACTGTAGATGTTGCCGCTACGGATTCTCCAGTCTGCAGCATTCGCGATCTTTTCTCTGATCTGGGGGCTTAGAGCATGACCGAATCTGTGATGGTCAAAGATGCCGTATGCTCATTCTGCGGCTGCCTGTGCGACGATATCAACGTCGAAGTGGCGGAGGGCAAAATCCAGAGGGTTAGGCACGCCTGCCGGTTGGGATCGAGCAAGATCATGGGCCACAGCAGGATGCAGACGCCTATGATCCGGAAGGATGGAGTCCTCCAGCCAGTCAGCTTCGAGGAAGCCTACCGCCGGGCGGCGGAGATCCTTCTGGCCGCCAAAAAGCCCCTGCTCTATGGCTGGGCCTCTACATCCTGCGAAGCACAGAAGAAGGGAGTCCTCCTGGCGGAGGAGGTGGGAGGAGTGATCGACACCACAGCCACCGTCTGCCATGGCCCCTCTGTGATAGGCATAGAGGAGAAGGGCCTGCCAGGTGCCACGCTGGGCCAGGTAAAGAACCGGGCCGATACCATCGTCTTCTGGGGCTGCAATCCTGTGGAGGCCCATCCCAGGCATTCTCTGCGCTACAGCTCCAACTCCTGCGGCCGCTTCACCGAGCAGGGTCGGGCGGGCAGGAAGATCGTGGTGGTGGATGTTCGGGAGACGAGGACCGCAAAAAATGCCGACAAATTCGTGAGGATCGATCCTGGATGCGACTATGAGGTGATCTCCGCTCTGCGGATGCTTGTGGCCGGGAAAGGAGATGTCATTGCCGATACTGTGGGTGGCGCTCTTAAAGCCGACCTGGCAGCCCTGGCGGAGATGTTAAAGGCAGCACGCTTCGGAGCGGTATTCTTTGGTCTGGGCATAACCCACAGCAGAGGGCGGTACAAGAACATAGACAATGCCCTCTCTCTGGTCGCAGACCTCAATCAGCATACCAAATTCGTGATTATGCCCATGCGCGGGCACTACAATGTTGGAGGGGCGGGCCAGGTTCTGGCCTGGTCATCGGGCTATCCCATGTCTGTTGATTATGCCAGAGGCGCGCCCTACTTCAATCCAGGGGAGACCGCCGCCTGCGACCTGCTAGGAAGGGCAGACACCGATGCCGCCCTGATCGTAGCCGCTGATCCGGTATCCAACTTCCCCAGGGAGACGGCGGCAGCGCTGTCTAAGATTCCAGTGATTCAGATAGATCCTTATGAGAATCCGACCACGCTCCTGTCCGATGTGGTGATACCCTGCGCCATAGCAGGGGTGGAGGTGGAGGGCACAGCCTATCGCATGGACGGCCTGGCACTGCGCCTGAGGAAGATGGTCGATTCAAGTCTGCCCGGCGACGAGCAGATCATCGCTGAAATCATCAAGAACATTCGAGAGCTGCGGCAAAAGGCGGAAGGGGGTGCATGAAGATGATAATCAAGGGTGGAATTGTCTACGATCCCGCCAACGGAATATTCGGTGAGGAGATGGACCTGTGCATAGATCAGGGCAGAGTTATCGAGCAGGCGGGGGGAGAAGTGATAGATGCGCGAGGGCTGCTGGTCATGCCAGGGGGAGTGGACGCCCACTCTCACATCGCCGGAAAGAAGGTGAACACGGGACGCATAATGAGGCCGGACGACTCCCGTCTGGGCACCGAGCCGAGGAGCGGCGTCTGCCGGCCCTCTACCGGCTATACAGTCCCCAACTGCTATGCTATGGGCTACAGGTATGCACGGCTTGGCTACACCACTGCCTTCGAGGCGGCCACGCCCATTCTTGAGGCCCGGCATACCCACGAGGAGTTGGCGGAGATTCCCATCATAGACAAGGGTGCTCTGACCCTCTTCGGCAACAACTGGCAGGTCATGGAGTGCGTGCGCGACAAAGACATACCCAAGCTCGCTGCCTATGTGGCCTGGGGTCTGCGCTCGGCTCGGGGCTATGGCGTGAAGATCGTCAATCCCGGTGGAGGTGAGGCCTGGGGCTTTGGTGCCAATGTGAAAAGCCACAGGGATAATGTACCGGGATTCGATGTGACTCCAGCAGAGATCATTCGCGGCCTCGCCGAGGCTAATGAGATGCTGCGCCTGCCCCACTCCATTCACATCCACTTCAATAACCTGGGCAAGCCCGGAAATTACACCACTGCCCTGGAGACGCTTGAACTGCTCAAGGACATCAAGCCGGGGAGGATGAGGCAGGTGGTGCACGTGGCGCATATGCAGTTTTCCGCCTACGGTGGCACCAGTTGGCGAGATTTCGAATCCAAGGCCCCGGCTATAGCCGACTACTTCAACACCCACAACCATGCAACCATGGATATGGGGCAACTGCTCTTCGGAAGCGCCACCACCATGACTGCTGACGCTCCTCTGGAGTATGGCAATGCCCGGCTCACTCATAACAAATGGTCCAATCACGACATCGAGCTGGAGGAGTCAAGCGGCGTCGTGCCCATGATCTACTTCAGAAAGATGCTGGTCAATGCTGTTCAGTGGGCCATCGGCCTTGAGCTGGCCCTTCTGGTCAGGGATCCCTGGAAGACTCTCATGACCACCGATCATCCCAACGGCAGTCCATTTGTCAATTATCCTGAGGTGATCACCCTGCTCATGAGCCGGGCCAAGAGGGAGGCAGAGATGGCCACGCTGCACGAGCAACTGCCCAACCGGACCACACTTCCGGTGATTGAGAGGGAGATGGACTGGACAGAAATCGCCATCATGACCAGAGCTGCACCGGCTCGCATACTGGGCTTGACCGACAAGGGGCACCTTGGTGTGGGTGCGGACGGGGATGTCTCCATCTACAGCATCAGACCCGAAGATGTTGATGCTGCCCGGGATCATGCACTGGTGAAAAAGGCCCTCTCCTCGGCCCTGTACACCATCAAGGGCGGAGTGGTGGTGGCCAAAGAGGGCAGGATACTTGCTGCACCCGAGGGCAGAACCTACTGGGTGGACGCAACTGTGCCCGATGCAGACCACGACCGGCTCATGCCTGAGATCGAGGATAAGTTTGCCAAATACTATAGCGTTCAACTCTCCAACTATGCTGTGCAGGATGCTTATCTGCCCAGTTCCCGCGTAATCCGGGCTGGCCTTTCGGTTGAGCCTTCAAAATCCGCTCGAACTCTGGCGGAGGTGGCTTAGATGAGGACGGTCAAACTGTCGCCTAGGGCAGCATTCTCAATTTCGGTGGAGGCGGAGTGCATCACCCCTGACAGGTTCGCCCCCCTATCTCTGTCGGAGATCGGGGCTCAGCCCGTCTGGCTGGGCAATAGGGTGATGCACCTCTCTGAGCTCTTTATGGTGGAGGGCGACGACTGCACCGCCACCGCTGGGGATGTGGTCATCCAACTGATGGGCGACTTCTCACGGGTGAAGAGGGTAGGAGAAGGCATGTCCGCCGGGTCGATTGAGGCCTGGGGAAGCGTCGGCATGCACGCCGGAAACAATATGAAGGGCGGCCTGTTCGCAATATCGGGAAATGCCGATGACTGGCTGGCCAGGGAGATGCGGGGCGGAAAGATAATCGTCCGGGGAGACGCCGGCAATTACGTCGGGAGTGGATATCGGGGCGAGAAGTGCGGCATGCGCGGTGGCGAGATTGAGATCTCCGGTCGTGTGGGCGCATTTTTAGGAGAGCATCTCTGTGGAGGTAGCATTCGCGTGCAGGGTGACGCCGGAGACTTTCCCGGAGCGGCAAACCAGGGCGGCAGCATCTTCATAGGGGGCAGCACATATCTGCCCGGCGCGGAGATGAGCAAAGGGACTATAACTGTAAAGGGCGAGGCTAAGGTTCTGCCCAGTTACCAGAGAACAGAGGTTGTCGAATTGGAGGGAGAGGCTTATCAAAAGTATGCAGGCGACCTGGTGGACGGGGGCAAAGGCGAGCTCTTCGTGAGGGCTCTGTGAGGGAAGGGTCACATTGATAAATTGGGATGGGAATATGCTGGACCAATGCATTTATTTTGAGGTGCTCTGAATTGATAGATCGCAGCAAGGTTTTGGAGGTCTTGAGGGGTTATGATCTCGAAGACCTGCGAATCGGGATGATTGCATCCCATTCTGCCCTGGACACGGCAGACGGCGCAGTGGAGGAGAATTTCAGGACGCTGGCGGTGTGCCAGGAGG
>CAYQKI010000092.1:0-7792 GCA_964418105.1 uncultured Methanotrichaceae archaeon
CCCCCATGATCTTCCCCGCCGCGGCAATGGTGGATATCATGAAGGCTGAGTCCATCGAAGAGCTGGGACTGGAAGTTCTGGCCGAGAAGCATCCCAAGAAGACGACCCTCTAAGTCGCCTTCTTTTTTTATCCTTTTTTGGGGGGATATATTGCCCCGCGTTATTGTCAAAGCGATATTCGGCGATATTAGGTTCAAATGCCAGAGATGCGGCTCCTGCTGCCATCACAAGAGGCCTGCAGGATTTGAAGATCTCATCGCTCAGGAGAGGCTGGAGGAGTTCTGGCAGAAGTCGAATCTCATCTACCTCACGGCTAAGGATGTATCGGCCATCTCCGCTAAAACAGAGCTTAAGCCCTCAGACATCGTGGATACTCTTTATGAATATGATGGCTGCTATGTTAAAATCGAAGATTCAGGAGGAAAGCTGATATTGGATCTGCCGGTCATGAAGAGCAAAGAGGATACCACCTGCATATTCTACAGGAATGGATGCACAGTCTATTCCGTGCGGCCCATTGCCTGCCGTCTTTTTCCATTCCGGGTGGATGAGAGGGCCCTGCCCAATGGGGATATCGTCCTCAATATCAACTACAATCCCACTTGCCCCGGAATCGGGAAAGGAAGTATTGTTGACCGGAAGAATCTTGAATCCTTGGTGGTAGAGCAGTTTATGCAGAGGAGCCGGGATGTCACACCGCATATCGGCAGGATTGCTGCATCCGGAGAGATATCTGAAGGCTGCAGGGTATTCAGAGCATATCCGGGGAGACCAGAACATAAAAAAGATTAAATAATTATTTTGATATTTAAAATTCCTGACTTTAGGCCAGATGACCGGAGAGGGCAGCGATCAAGAAGATTAAAGACGATACAATCATCACATAAAAGCTCGCATCCTCTGAGGATACTGTTCCTGCAATTTCCAGATCGTTTCCAACCAGGGGGGGTTCAGTGTGTATGTAGCCAGCCATATACATTTCCTGCACAGCAGACCATTTCACTCTCAATGCTGTCTATGCAATTCTTAGAAGGGTATTGGTTTATTTATAGTTTCTCCTCTTAATGCAATATTTCTCTCAAAAATATTGATTTTTTGATTTAGCCTTGTGGGCTTAATACCTTATTTGAGTAAATGGTTAATTCTCCAAAAAGCTTTTTCGTTATTTTCCTTTTTAACCACAGAGTTGTCCATTGAGATGATCTCTGCAATTTATGATCATCCGTCAATCTTATCCACATATTAATGAATAATTATTACAAATTCTGGAAAATATCCTCATTTCCGCCGGTCATGCAGCAAAAAGTTTATCATGGTTTGATTAGCAATTGGCCATGGCCATTAAGTCCAATGCTGCGGAGGTGAAAGGATATGGATATAATGTCTCAGGTATTAGCGATTGTGATATTCGGCGTTCTTGTTGTAGCACTGCCCTTGTTCCTGAACAAGTGGTCGGATGGCAGGTCCGGCGTAAGATAGATTACTATCATCTCATTTTGCATTTTTTATTGTAATGTGGGCATCTGGTATTGGTGCACACGTCCCTTCCCGCTTCAGTTACAGATAGCAGCAGGGCATCCAATCTGTCGATCAGATCCGAGCTGACGCAAGCAGCCTCTGCCCTGGCCAGAGCAGATGCCACCTCCTCCGTCAGAGCCCTTGCCTTTTCGCCTTTGAGATATGCAGCCCGCCCTTCCAGATCACATATCTCTCTTTCGGATATCCCGCTCATTTTCAACTCCAATTCCGATTATTTCCTCGGCTCCGTCATATACATCCTTCGCGATCAAGGCGCAGCCCTGGGCTGCCGCGCACCTGTCCAGGACTCCGGCCCTCCTGCCCAGAAGGGCCGATACAAGCGGCTCAATCCTCGCGGCAGGGCTGCCGGCCAGGAATATATCCGGCTTTTCACTGCCTCTGTCGCGACAGAGGACCAGTAGCGCCGCGACCTCCATAGCCGCAAAGAGGGCCAGAGACTCCAGGGCCATCTCTCTCTCCTCCGGGCTGCACTCCTCAAGGCTACTGCGCCCCCACTTTGGGAGAATTCCGCCTCTGGTGAAGGCAGAATTGGCGGTAATCAATTTCGAGTCGACATCGCGGATGGCCTGGACATCCAGAGGACCCTGGGTGAGGCCCGGGGCAAATATGGGGGCATCAATAGCGCCCACGATCCTTCCCTCCAGAACAGCGAATGTCACTGTATTGGAGCTGGCATCACAGACTATGAAGTTACTGCTTTTGCCCTTAAAGACTCCATAGGCCAGGCCCACCTTCTCCGGGCTCATGCCATGCGAGAAAACCCTCAGCCTGGGATCGATATCAGATCCCCGGTGAATGCCCGGCAGGAGTATGGCCGGCCAGCCGGATGCCAGTATGGCCTCAAAGACGCGCGTCCCACCGCCCACATGCAGGCCCGCCCCGTCCTGGCTGATCAGGCCGCGGTTGGGAGCGTCCTGTAGCCGGACGATCTTCGTCAGGCCGTCGCCCATGGAGTAGCTGAGGGCCAGCAGATCGACCCGATCTACATCCAGGCTATGCGATATGGCCTTCACCATCTCCTCGGTCGAAAGCCGGCTCGCATCCTGCCGGGTCATGCTCCAGCAGCGCCCCTCCTCTGTGGCAAATCTTATGGCGGTGGTCCCGTGGTCTACGCCTATGAACATCCCATCATACCCATATTCAGCACATCACTCATCAATCAGCGCCAGCAGCTTTTCCGCCACCTTTCGGCTCTCCCGCCTCGTCCTCATGAGGGTGCTCATTCGCCTGCATTCTCCTTTGTAGCTGCTTTTTCTGTCCACCACGAAGAGGTCGACTTTTCCGAGCAGCTTGCGCACTCCATTATCATCTGCGGGAACGTGGCAGGCGGCCATGAATTTGGCGGCCGGGCCGCTCACAGGTGCATTGCCTATGAAGGGGCTGACCGCCACCACGTTCTTGTCCCTTAGTCTGTCGCGTACGCCGGGCAGGGCCAGTATGGGTCCAATGCTGGTCACAGGATTGCTGGGGCCGATGAGGACCGTATCCTCCTTCTCCAGCAGATCCAGGAAGGACTGACAGGGAATGGCAGAGTCCAGGCCAGCGAACATCACCGAGCTGACGGCCGGCCGGCCGCGCAGGCTCACCCAGAAGTCCTGAAAGTGCATCACACCCTCCGGCGTGGATATGACTGTGGAGACGATGTCGTCGGTCATGGGGATGATACGCTGCTTGACGTCCAGAGCATGGCATATGGCCTCTGTGGCCAGGCTCAGCTTGACGCCCTTCCTCAGCAGGTTGGAGCGGAAGATATGCACGGCCCTGTCCTGGTCGCCGACCAGGAGCTTCTCGTCCATGCCCAGCATGATGAGAAAGTCATGGGTATGGCTCCTGTCACCCCTGATGCCCCACCACCTCTTCTCGTCTATCAGATCTGCCAGGGTGTACAGGACGCTGTCGATGTCCGGAGAGATGTAATTTCCTGATATCCAGAGGTCCTCGGCGGTATTGACAACCACGGAGAGATCTGAGGGCTTGACCAGCTCCTTTAACCCCCGGAGCAGCTTGGGAGTGCCTGTGCCGCCGCTCAAGACCAGCATTTCAGACGTCCACGATTATCATGCCGGTCTTCAGGCCGGCAGCCTGCTCTGCAGACAAGAGTGCCCTCTCCGCCTTCTCGCAATCTATGGCACTGTTGCCCAGGGGATCCTCCAGGATGAGGGTCAAGGGAAAACGCCCCTGCCTGGCCAGGCTGATCTTCTCCAAAATCTCCTCTCCCCTGGCGGTTGCCTCGGCGCTGTTGGCCTCCCTCGCGGAGCGGGTGGCAAAGCCGACGACGCTCTCCACCCGGTCCAGCACTCCCTCCACATTGGAGATGTAGCACTCCGAGGCGAATCCGGGTTCTATGTCCACGCCCAGCTCAGGTATGCGCAGTGTGCCGCTCGAGGAGCGGATGACCCTGGCATTGAGATCCTCAATTGCCGTCACAGGCATACAGAAGCTAACCGGCTCCTTCTGGGTGAGGAGGATGGTGTCGCTGTGCCGGTAGCCGCAGTCGCAGACACCGGCTATGATCATCGCCTCCCCGAAGTGAGGGATGTCCGCCGTCTCCCAGGAGAAGGCAATGACTGCCCCGCAGACCGGGCAGTTGGCGCTGGTAGTCAGATTCAATCTCTGCTCCCGACCACCTTTTCGCGGTCGATCTTGATGCCGCTCGGCACCATTATGATCAGGTCGTCGCCCACTCCGGCGATGTCTCCTGATACATCATCAGAGGCCTTCTTCAGCTCGCCTATGGCCCGATCCAATGCGGCTTTGTCCCTCTTCATGCCGGCGATGTCCACCAGTATGATGTTTCCGGCATAGATCTCCTTCTTGATCTCTACCACAGAATCGATCTGCGAGAGCTCCGCGACTCGCAATATCATATCCGGTGAGCCCGATGTCTCCTCAAACTGGCCCAGATCAACCTCTGAGTAATCCTGTTCCGCCGACTTGCCTATGAGCTTGAGCTTTTCCAGGAATCCTGCCATCTAGTACCCCCACAAAGAAAAATGCGCTTTTATTATTTAAATACTCTACATGTCTATGAGCTTCCTGCCCACCAGGCCCATGGCCACCATAAAGAACATCACTATCAGAGCAAAGCCGGTCGGCCTCATCTCGGCAGGAACTTGCAGATCCACCACCATGATAAGGGCTATCATCAGAAACACTAGGCCGGAACTGATGCCAATCTCAAGCCAATTTTTCTTCACAAATCTACTCTCCAATTCATCTTAGCAGATATACTTTTTCGCCCGCAGCCCGTCCCGCCCTGCCAGACGGCGCAGAAGGGAGCCCGTCCTGCTGCCCTGCCAGCCCAGGGCGATGTAACGGGGATAGATGGCAAGCCTCTCCCGCAGGCAATAGGGGGATAGGCGCGCCTTGAGCTCCTCTTCCTGCGGCCAGGGGCGCCCGGGATTGATGCAGTCTTCGGTGACGGAGCTGATGCCGCCCAGGTCGCAGGCACCGGCGGCGACGGCGGGAAGTGGATCACCCAGATTGGGAGGGATCTGGATGGCCACATCCGCCGGAAGGATAGCCCTCGCCGCCTCGACTGTGCGGCATATCTCGGACTGGCGCGGCCTGGGAAAGCAGCTCAGGGCAGTTCCCGGCTTTGGGTCCAGGGGCTGGATGATGACCTCCTGGATGTGGCCGTGGGCTGCCTGCAGCTCGGCGATCCTCTGCAAGGCCTGCCGTCTATCCTCCTCACTCTCTCCAATGCCCATGAGAATTCCTGTGGTGAACGGAATCTTCATCCTGCCGGCCAGGGCTATGAACTGCAGCCTCAGGTCCGGGCTCTTTCCCGGAGAGCCGGCATGAGCGGGCAATCTCGCAGTTGACTCCAGCATCAGCCCCATGGAGGCATTGAAGGGCTGAAGTCTTCTCAGGTCTTCCCGGGCGAGGAGGCCGGCATTGGTATGAGGGAGGAGGCCCTCATCCAGCGCCATCTCCGACAGCTCCACCAGATAGTCCATGATATCTGATGCTCCGGCTTGTCCCAGCAGGCCGGCAAAGCCAGGAACCTCCCAGGGGCTCTCGCCCATGGTGAATAGGGCCTCGCTGCAGCCGGCGGCTGCGCCCGCCTCCATAAGCCTTCTTGCCTGGGATCTGCCGATTACATGGGCATCTTTAATATCCCTTCTAAAAGAGCAATAGCCGCAGTGATTTCTGCACAGGTCGGCAACCGGGATAAAAATGTTTTTGGAGTAGGTGACTGTCTTCATGGGCAATCGGGCTGCCATGCAATCTTCCTGCAATCTGCCTGCACTGCGCTTGATTGCCGTTGCCTCTCCCCAGACTAGCGCTTAAACTCCACCAGCTTCAGGACGCTGCCGCGCGGGCAGTCCTCAGGAGCCTCGCCCACCACTTCGACTATGGTGCACCTCTCTCCGTCCTTCAGGCCGGTGGGATGGCACATGTCAAACATGCTGCAATCGGTTTGATCGCATTTCATAGCCTCAAATACGATCTTTGATCCCGGGAAAGCCTTCCTGGCATCGAAGGCGGCGATTATGGGGCTCTCCGCAACCTCGACCGCCCGGACCCCCGCCTCATGAATGGGGCACTCGTGAACCAGCTCGCCCCTCGTGCCCAGCACTCTGTAGCGCCTCTTCGGCTCCAGGTTGATGCAGGTATTTCTCAACTTGCAGGTCTCGCATTCCGGGGTCGCGCCTATGAAGGTGAACTCCATGCCGATGCTGGCAAGCTTCGTTCCGATCAGCGTAATTTGTGTGGATGCCTCTGACATATTTCTATCTCCTTTTCCTAATCATTATGTATTTGATATATTCTTTACTTTAATATTATTATATTTACTATTACCACATATTTATCATTTTATTTATATTGCTCCTATTTATATCACTCCCGTTATCTCCGCCGCCCGAACTGCTGCCATTCGGTTGAGTCCCGTATCCAGGATGGTGTAGCGCTCCGGCCTGATCTCATGGGCTGATACGAGGGCAGATATGACCTGCTCCGCATCCAGTCCCGCCTGCCGGGCGGTGGTGGGCGCGCCCACCTTCTCGAGGGCCTGCTTTATCATCCTCCAGTCTCCGCCGTGCATATACATCATCATAATGGTGCCCAGGCCGCAGAGCTCCCCATGCAGGGCTCTGTTGGGGGCAATTTTGTTGATGGCATGGGCGAACTTGTGCTCTGAGCCGCTGGCCGGGCGGGAGGATCCGGCTATGCTCATGGCCACGCCGCTGGAGATGAGGGCCTTGATCACAATCCGGGCCGATTCCTCACTGCCCGGACGGATGTCGCCGGACCGCTCCACAATCATGCGCGCCGTCATGCCGGAGAGGGCGGAGGCGTACTCGCTGAACTCCTCGCCCTTGAGGCGGCTGGCCAGTTGCCAGTCCAGGAGTGCTGTGTAATTGGATATGATGTCCCCGCATCCTGCAGCAAGCAGGCGGGCCGGTGCCCCGGCAATTATCTCGCAGTCGGCAACAATGGCCAGCGGTGCCCTGGCAGGGATGGAGGCCCTCTCGCCGTTGACCGTCAGCGATGCCTGGGCCGAGCAGATGCCGTCATGCGATGCCGCGGAGGGCACAGAGAGGAAGGGAAGGTCGAGGTGCAGGGAAGCGAGTTTGGCGATATCTATGGAGCGGCCGCCTCCGGCTCCTATGAGAAATCCGGCCTGTGCCTCGCGGGCTAAAGTCTCTGCGCGATCCACCTCCTCCAGCTTGGAGGCGGTGCTGACGAGGGTCTGCGGCTCGTGGCCAGCCTGTTGCAGAAGGTTGCTGATGTGCTCTCCCAGAGCCTGCCGGGTATGCGGGCCGGTGATGATGAGTGGCCTCTTTTTGAGGTGAAGGCGGCGGCAGACCTCCGGCAGTTCATCTACCACGCCACTGCCTATCGCTACGATGCGGGGTAGCTCCATCCATTTAGATCCGGCCAACCAGCTCACCAGGGAAAAAGGGCTTTAATGTAAGTGATCGTAGCGATATAAAATCATATCCTAGCATGTCACGATCTCGGAGCGCAGATCGCAGAGAATGCGGTCCCGTATGGTGTTGACCTGCTGGCTGGTCCTGTTTCTGGGCCGTGGCAGATCGATATCGATTATGTCCTTGATCCGGCCGGGCCGGGCGGACATGATCACAATGCGATCCGCGAGGAAGATGGCCTCATCCACGCTGTGGGTCACAAAGACCACTGTCTTCTTCTCCTCCTGCCAGATGCGAAGCAGCTCGGACTGCATAACATTGCGGGTCTGGGCGTCCAGGGCTCCGAAGGGCTCGTCCATGAGTATGGCCTGGGG
>CAYQKI010000093.1:0-7601 GCA_964418105.1 uncultured Methanotrichaceae archaeon
CTGCACGGACCGCAATGTTGCCGCCGGCCTGGCATCTCTTACCGTAGCCATCGATCTCTTGCCCGCCGGATTTGGCTTTGCCGGTATAGCTTTTGCGTTTCTCCCTCTCGCCCCATCTCTGGACCGATTCTCTGACTGCCTTGCCCACGGCTTCGCTGCGGGCCTGCTAAAGCCCCTGGCATCCCCTCTGCTCTGCGCCCTGGCCGCTGGCCTGGCTGCTGCTCCGGATGCGTTCTTTGCCGCCTCGGAGTGGTACTGGTGCTCCATGACATCGATCCGGGTCCGGGTGAGCCTCTCAATGCCCCGCAAAAAGCCTCTCTCCTCTGCCGAGCAGAAAGAGAAGGCCACACCGCTGGCCCCGGCCCGTCCCGTGCGGCCGATGCGGTGGACATAGCTCTCTGGCTCGACCGGCATATCGTAATTTATGACATGGCTGATGTCATCGATATCCAGGCCCCGCGCCGCAATATCTGTTGCCACCAGAGCCTGCAGGCGTCCCGATTTGAAATCATGCATGGCCCGCGTGCGCTGGCCCTGCGACTTGTCGCCGTGAATTGCACCGGCTTTGACGCCGTTTTTGGACAGCATGGCGGCAACTCTGTCCGCCCGGTGCTTGGTGCGGGTGAATATCAGGACGCGCTTCATATCCTGCTGCTCGAAGATCCTCAATAGCAGCGGATTCTTGCGATCGCCATCTACAAACAGGACCTGTTGCTCTGTCGATTCGAGGGTGCTGGCCTGGGGAGCGGCCTCGACTCTCACCGGATCGGAGAGGAGCCCTCCTGCCAGCTCTCCCGTCTCGGGGGAGAGGGTGGCGGAGAAGAAGAGCGACTGGCGCTTCCTGGGCAGGGCCTGGGCTATCTTGCGCACGTCTCTGATGAAGCCCATATCCAGCATCCTGTCGATCTCATCCAGCACGAAGAACTCGACATCCTTGAGCCTGACAAAACCCTGGTTCATGAGGTCGAGCAGCCGGCCGGGGGTGGCCACCAGGATATCGACGCCCCTGGATAGAGTCTTTACCTGCGGGCCCTGGCCCACGCCTCCAAAGATGACTGTGTGCCGGAATCTGAGGAAACGGCCGTAGGTAGCGAAGCTGCCGTCTATCTGGGCTGCCAGCTCCCGGGTGGGCGCTAAAACCAGCACACGTGGCGATCCGGGTGATGTTGGCTTGAGGTTTTGCGTGACCTTCTGTAAAATAGGAAGGACGAAAGCCGCCGTCTTGCCTGTACCTGTCTGGGCTATACCCATCAGGTCTTTGCCCAGGAGAAGGTGAGGTATGGCCAGAGCCTGGATGGGTGTGGGCTCTGTGTATCCCTCACCGGCGAGGGCGCGCTGCAGCGGATCTATGATATTTAAATTTCCGAATGACATTTTAATGTGCCTCTAATGAATATTAATTCGATCATAGCGATATTAAGGGGTAGTCATGGGTACTAACCAGAAAATAGAGCTTCGCGAAAAGTTCAATCTGAATCAATGCCCTGATGATGCTAGTACCGGGCACTTCAACTATATACCTGTCGGTTGGAACGGCAAAGAAGCCAAACTATAAGACAGATAGCCTGGGATATATCGCCGGCAGATGATTGGAGGAGGATGAATGCCGATGGACGAACTGGCACAGAGGGCAGAGATGCAGTTGAATGCGATTGAAATGTTATACTCGATCAGGATTACAAATAAATCAGATATCATCAGCCTCCTCTCTCAGAGGCTCAGGGACAAAAGGCAGATTCTAATGGTTTGTACCTCCATCAGCTCCTGGATTGCAGGAAGCGGCAACAGTGGGGAGACAGCAGTTCCATTGAATATAGTCATGGAGTTAATCAAAGCTGCATCTTAAGGTTTCTCATGATATCCATAGAGGTTGACGGCAAGGCAGTTGGGGCTAGAAAGGGCTCCACCATCAAAGAGGCTTTAGAGGCTCTCGGATATGCGATCGCATTGTTTCCATCGGACGGGGGCCTGTTCATGCCCTGCCAGACGGGCGGCTGCTGGGCCTGCGCTCTGGATGTGGACGGCAGGCTCACGCCGGCCTGCACCACCACTGTCGCTTCCGGCATGAGGATCAGGACTGGCAAGGACATGAGAGTCGCTTCCAGTATCACTCCCAGCATCAAGGGATATGAAATGAGCCCGAACAGCAGCAGCGGCAGCGCTGCCAGCCGGGGCGATCTCACGCCCAGGCGGCTGGTGGGAGGCTTCCTGGGCCACCAGGCCGGCGGAGTTGGGACTCCCTGGTGGCTGAAGGGTGGAAGCGTCGAAGCGGCATGCTTTACAGCGGGCTGCAACCTCTGCTGCCCGCAGTGCCAGAACTGGCGTTTCACATATGCCGGTTCGCTGCCTGCCAGGCCTTCCGATTTGCCTTCTGATACGACTTCTTTAACCGCACTTCTCACACCGGAGCAGGCAGCCCGGAAGATGACAGTCGCAAGGCGGCGGTTTGCAGTTGACCGCCTGGCCGTATCTGGAGGCGAGTGCACCCTCAACCGGCCCTGGCTGGTGGAATTTTTGCGCCTGCTAAGGGAGATGAATCCCGGCGCTCATCTGCATGTGGACACCAACGGCTCCATTCTCACGGAAGATTACATCGATGAGCTGGTGCAGGCAGGGATGACCGACATCGGCATTGATCTTAAGGCCCTGAGGACAGGCACGTTCATGGAGATCTGCGGACTGGTGGACGGGCCCCTGGCGGAGAGGTATCTGCAGACCGCCTGGCAGGCGGTGCGGTATGTGCACGACAATTATCCCCAGGTTTATCTGGGGGTGGGCATTCCCTATAACGGCCTCCTGATAAGCCTGGACGAGGTGATTGCCATGGGCAGGAGGATTGCGGAGATCGATCCATGGATGCAGGTATGTGTGCTGGACTACAGGCCGGAGTTTCAGAGGGGCGATCTCGTCCGTCCCGGCTTTTGGGATATGATGCAGGTTCACTATAATTTGAGGGACTGCGGCCTTCTGACGGTCGTATGCCAGACGGTGAAGGGAAAGGTGGGGCCCAGTGGAAGGCTGGTGTTATAAGAGCATTGGCTTGCCAATCATATATTGCATGCAGCACATCGCGACTTATGGCTGGAATAATCGGCAAGGCATATGGCGCATTTCCTTTGATAATTATTTCATGAAGGAAAATTTTAAATTAAAATTTCTTATGTCGAAGTCGGTATTTAATTTCTTATGAATAATCTATATCTCTACAATTTATGCTTATTGGCTAAATTCGGATTTTTTTTTAAAAAATATCATACGTACGTATCTTTCGTTAGTTAAGCTTATAATCGTTGTTTGATCTAAACAATATTGCTGAGATATTAAACGGACCTATTCAGGCTAACTTTAATGATGAATCCAATCGGGGGAGGAAAGAAATGAAAAGAAGCAAGCACACCATCATATCCGAGATATTGAGTATCTGCAAAGGAGGAGCCAGCAAGACCAGAATAGTATACCAGGCAAATCTTAACTTCAGAACTGTAAATCCTTACATAAATCTGCTGGTAAAAAACAATCTCATCGTAATCAAGCAGGATAAGGGCAAGATCTACGAAACCACTGAGTTGGGGATGAATTTGCTGGATGAATTTAAGTATATCAGTTCTCAGCTTATTGAAAATGAAAGTGTGACCGCTTGAACGGAAAGAGGGGCATGAATTGAGAATAATTCCTCCACCACTCTTCAGCCAAAAGGCTTCAGCCGGCTTCTGAAGCCTTGAAGCCCGAAACATCTTTATAATCACCCTGAGCACAATTGTTCATGAAAGCTCATATATCCATACTTCTAGCCCTGGCTTTATTGATAGGAGCCGGGCAGGCCGGGGCATCCTTCTGGTTTAAAGTGGTCGACATATCGCCTTCACCCATAATTGTCAGCCCGGGCGGCTCTGCCAATTTTACCGTCCTGGTAAAGGGCCTGGGAAGCGAGAGGGCCTACGTGGAGTTGGTATTCAAGAATAAGACAGAAGGGCTGGATTTTTACTGTCCCAAAATGATTAAGAATGTCTATCCAGCGGGAGTATCCGATTATAGCTGCTCGGTGCAGGCCGCGAGCGATATGGCCGCTGGCAACTACTCCTTTGTGGTTGACGTTGCCGCTAAAGGCGCTCCCTCCGGCAAGATGACCGGCTATATCGTTGTGCCCGGTGCAAGTGGAGCTGAGGCCGCAGAAGAGATGGAAGAGACATCAGCCAATGCCGGCAGCGAGCCGTCAACAGGCGAAGCCGTGGTAGAATCATCGGAGAGCGTAACGGAAGCCTCTAGCTCTGAAGCTGCTACAGAACAGCCCCAGGCTCCGGAGAAGCCAAAAGAGACACCCTCGCCCGGTGCATTGGCGGCAATTTTAGGACTGATGCTGGCGTCCGGGATCATCACCTCGGGCAGAAAGAATAGCTGAAGACGCGAAAAAAAGTGAATTGAAAAACAATTTTTGGCATTAGGCGAGAGAGACATAGAGAGACGATCATGATCTTAATTCACAGTGCATTGTATTTTTGCCCAAAACATATTCATACTAATATTGCACTACAATCCCAGTTGATGAAAGCAAGCTCTCATTCATTCAACGATTTGATGCCTGTGATAAAGGCCGCTGTGACATTGAGTCTGATGATTGCCGCAATGCTCGCCATACCATCTCTGTCTGCAGATGAAGACTGGCTGGCTGATTCCTTTAATTCCAGCGGAAATGCGACCGATTCTCTCTCTCCATCCATCTCTGCATTCGACTTCTCTCCCAGAGAACTGACAGTTGATGACAGCGGCGCAAAGGTCATATTGAAGGCGGAGGTTGCCGGCAGCCTGGACGGCCTGCAGACAATTGAAGTGCTATTCGTAAGCCCCAGCGGCAGCCAATCCAGGAGAATTCTCATGAATAGCAGCAATCTGATCTCTCAGTCAGACGCCAGCCCCGGTGCGAGCAGCATCAATAGCTATGCCGGAAGGATCTCCTTCTTGCCTTCCAGTGAGGAGGGAAACTGGAGCCTTCAGCAGTTGCTGGTCTGCGGCAGCTCATCGATCTGCAATAGGCTGAACGGCTCAGCAGCAGAGAAGCTCGGCTTTCCGGTTACCCTGCAGGTCAGAAAAGCCGGAAAAGGGGGCGAGAGAGGGATCGAGAAGGATATAGAGGGGCCGGAGGGGCCTTCCATCGATATGAACCCGGATGAGCTTCGCGGCTGGGCCAATACCGATGAGCTGTTCTATAAAAACAGGAAGGTCCTCATCAATAACGTATTCAACCGGCCAGCCCTCTGCTGGCCTTGATAATGAATTTCCCGCTCATTTATTTTTTATAGATAGTCTTCTCCTTCCATCTCCCAGCCCAGCCTCTCCCTGATGATCAGATAGCTCATCTCCGGTGGAATAGCTCCGGCCTCGGTGCAGATAAGGTCGATGTATTGATGAGGCGTGACATCAAA
Organism: uncultured Methanotrichaceae archaeon; assembly: GCA_964418105.1. GTDB lineage: Archaea > Halobacteriota > Methanosarcinia > Methanotrichales > Methanotrichaceae > Methanothrix. The sequence goes on from CAYQKI010000093.1 coordinate 5,421, forward strand.
GGCCGGATTTCTCACCCGCACATGGCTGTATTTGGACAAGTCGGATAGCACCTCTTTAGAATCGCGCTCTTCTATGGTCACCAGCTCCCCCAGGATGGTTTGAGGGGAGAACTTGTAGGTCTCGGCTGCCACCATAAAGCTGGTCCTGGCCTCATGGGCGAAAAGGGCAATCTGGGCTGTGCCGATCTTGTTGACCAGAGTGCCATTGGCGGTTATGACATCCGCCCCCACCACCACCAGGTCCACCTCGTTCATTACGCTCCTCACCGCTGAATCGACGATCAGCTCCGTATCGATCCCCAACCGATCCAGCATGTCTATGGTGGTGATGCCCTGAAATCGAGGCCTCGATTCTGTGGCAATCACCCTGATCTTCTTTCCTGAATTATGTGCAGCGCTGATGACCGATATGGCCGCCATGGAGTTGCAGTGAGTGAGGATGGTGTCTCCGTCTCTTATCCTCTTGCTGCCAATACTGCCAATCCTCTCCACGGCCCTGGCCGAATTCTTTATGAAACGATCGGCATTGGAGACAATTTCATTCCGGGCGGAGGGTGTGTCATCCGCATGGTACTTCATGACCATGCGAATGGCATTAGATAGGGAGACTGCGGTGGGACGGGTCTTGAGGAGGATTTCAGCAGCCTGCTTCATCTGCTGATCGTATTCATCAAGCCCCTTCGACTGCAGAGCCAGGGCATAGTCCCGCAGGGACACGGCTGCGGCGGTGGCGATTCTGCCGGCTCCCCTGATCTCCATGCTGCGGATCTTCTCCGAGGTTTCCAGTACCTGATCAATGGGTCTCATCCGCCGCTGCTTTGACGGACGAGGATATATCTATGCCGTTTGAAATATTTTCTTTGAAAACCTGGATAATAATATTACATACAAAAGTTATTAATACATCTTTGATCCATTTATAGAGGCAATATCGGAACCTGCGGGATTTCAAAGATATTGAGTGGGGTGTGACATGGAGGACAACGACCAGGAATTTCTGCGCGCGCTGCATGAGGAGAAGATCCGAACGCAAAACGAGCGCACCGAGCTGGTTACCATGAAGCTGGCCTTCATTACCGTCCTCTTCGGCATCAGCTCTGTGGATATGGGCGTGGAGATTACGGACATTTTCTGGCTTCTGTACTTCGTTCCCCTGGTGGCCATAAGCTACGACCTGTACATCATGTCCGCCGACTCCCGCATCAAAAGGGTGGGCATGTTCCTGGGCAGAAATCCGCTCTCCCTAGCCGGCAAGGCGGAGAAGGAGTGGGAGCGGTTCTGCATATATTACCGGGACGGAATTGCCCCCTCAGCCAATATGTTCTTCTCGGCAATTGTCACCGCCGGGGCCGCGGCCTTCATCAGCTCCCAGAGCGCCTTCACCGACGGCCTGCTCCGCCTCTGGTTTGCCGTCTGGCTGGTGGCCTCGATATCCGCCATAATCGCCCTGTGGCTGTGGCATCAGTCGCTCATCAGGAGAATTGGTGACTATAAGCCTCACAACGGTTAGCATTGATTGACATGAAAGACAATAGCTTAAGTTAAGCCCACAGAAAATAGCGAAGATGCAAAGAGAGCAGATGGAGGATCTTTTCCTGGGCGGCTGCCTGCTCGCGGCTGATGGGCATGCTGCCCTGCACCTGGTTGCCGGATATCAGGCAGTGGCTGGAGAAAGCGAGGTTGACTCCCTCCCGGCCTATGCGTCAGTCCAAAATGGCCGTCCCGTCAGATTTGACGGCATCCACCGCATCCGGTGCTCCTTCATAATCGGGATTTATAAAGTAAGTAAGAACCTGCTTGCATTTCTATATACAGCTCCTCTGCAAATGAGCCGGAGCATATGACCAGAATCAAGCCCGCAATTGTCAAAAGATATTTAGCCAAAATCCCATACCTGCCTGTCCGTATTATTGCCCTGGGGGCAGAATAGATTGGGAGGGCTTTAGGCCGAAACTTGAAGCCATGTACAAGAATGGACGAGAAATTTGGCTTGGTTAGAAGGATCGAGGTCACAGCTGCCAATGTCCATGATAGTCAAGTAGATTTAGCGGAAGAAGGCGAAGTTCGATATACGGATAAAGGATACTTCTGAGCCAAGACAAAAGGATATTATGCAGCCATGAAAAAGGCAACTCGGGGCCACCCTTTGAGCTATAAGGATGAAATGCGCAACAAGCGGAT
>CAYQKI010000094.1:0-4833 GCA_964418105.1 uncultured Methanotrichaceae archaeon
GAGCAGGTTGTTCAGTGCAGGAATATTGAAATCACTTGATTTCTAGATAGTGCCTTCTTTAGCCAAATATATCTAGTATTTTTTAGTAATAAGTTGTTGGATTGTTCTTCTCTTCGGACCTGATCGACTGCTTCATTCATGAGCTTCATTACATGAAATTTATGGCTCTTCGCTATTTACTGTGGGTAATTGACGCTTCAGTCTCTGTGAGTCCTCTGTGCGCTTCCAGTGACTTCTGTAGTAGCAGTCAGCGCCGGCCATAAACTGTTGCTAACGACGTTTTCACCACAGAGACACAGAGCGCACAGAGAAGAACTAACAACGACAACGACAGAGCAAATCCGGTTTAGCCGTAGGAAATAGCGGAGAGCCAAAGACAGAGACTGCCGGACCTGCCGGACCGAAGCGAAACATATTCATAGAAAAACATCACTATTAATAATTGTGATTGCCCGTGATAAGATTTGTAATTGCCTTCCTGGTCCTGTGGACCCTGGCCGCCTGGATCCTGGCCGGCCCCAGAAGGGCGGTCAAGCTTTGAGCGCACGGCAAGAGCTTTAATCCCTGTTCCCGCCCCGGAGATCTGCCAGCGGAGCCAATATATTCATTTTCGCGTAGGTACTATTTTGCCTTGATTCATCTTCGCGACTCATTACACAGGCCGTCAAATCTTCCGGGCTTCCCTTTCCAGTACCTCAATGAGCTCTTTGGAGGTAAACCGGCTGATGAGATTCAGGGTCTTGCTCATCTCCTCATAAAACTGTATCTCTTTTGCCAAACCCTCCTCCAGTGCAGGATCCCTGGGATTGATGCCGTCGAGGTTTCCCTTCACCTGCAAAAGAGCCTGGAGGATAGCATTCGCCTCTTCTCTGGCCGCGGATAGTATGACCTGCTTCATGGACTCAGAATCGTTGACCAGAGAATAGCGGTGCTGCTTGGAGTGGTGATTTTTGCCCGTCGGGCCAACCGCACGCCGGGCCATGCCCATCTTCTCCAGATAGCTCAAATTGGTGCGTATGGTAGTCTTGCTGTATCCAGTCCTCTCCGCCAGCTCATCAAGGGACAGAGGCTCCCTCTCCAGGAAAAGCATGCCTCTGAGAAGCCCCATCGCATCGCTCCATCCATTCTTCTGGGCGGATTTTATGCATGCATCGATGATGGGCTTCTTCAGCTCCACCATTTCTTCCTCATTCAAGGCCAACCAACTCAGACATCGCATTCTTCCATAATCCAGCCGGTCACAAGGTTTAAGTAACTTATGATTTCCTCTGTACGTTCGGTATATTCAGAACTAAAGGTTCTCGACATGATCGATCTGCAAAATCTTGGGGCGTGGATCACAAGAAATCCCCTGGTGATCATCGCTGCGGCTATTCTCCTGACATTTGCTTCATTTCATTATGCACAGAATATTCCCAGCCAGGGCATGACCACCGAGTCCTTTGTCTCCAAAGATTCTGCCCTCTATCAGCTTTACGATCACCTCTACCAGGAGAACTTCGGCTCCGACGGCAATATGATTTTGATAGAAGGCGACGACGTGGCCAGAGCTGAGGTCCTGGAAGCCGAGCTGCGCCTCTCCGATCACATGAAGGGGATTGAGCATGTCCTGGGCGTCTCCAGCGTAGCCGATGTCGTGGCCGGTGCGGAGTATGTGAAAAGCGGCACTCGCCGCATACCTTCTCAGGAGAGAATTGACGAGATACTCTCCTCCTCCGGCCAGAGCCTGGAGTCGCTCATGCCCGACAGAAAGCACTCCCGCATGATCATCAAGATGCCCACCACCTCCACATTGACCGAAGCGCAGAGATCCCGGCTCCTCCAGGAGATTACCAGCTCCGTCGAATTTGCAGGATTTCCGGCAGGCTACGCCGTCATCGTCACCGGAGACCCATCATTTCAGGCGGCCATTGTAGCCCTGATGAACAGCAGCAACGGCTCTGTCCTGGCCCTGTGCGGAGTCCTTATGATCGTAGCCCTCCTTCTGTTCTTCAGGCACGTCCGCTGGTCCCTCCTTCCCCTGCCTGTGGTCGTACTGGGCATACTCTGGACTCTGGGTGCCATGGGCCTGTTGCACATCCCCATGAGCATGGTCTCATTCGCCTCTTTTCCCATAATGATTGGAATCGGCATAGACTATGCCATTCAGTTCCACAACAGGATCAACGAGGAGCTCGGCAAGGGCCTGCCCATAGTGCAGGCAGCAATAGCCACAGTAAATCATGTCGCCATCCCCGTGGCCGTAGCTCTGATAGTGACCGAAGCAGGTTTTGTTTCCCTGCTCAGCTCCACTGTGCCCTCCATCAAAGACTTCGGAAAGGTCTGCATCATCGGCCTGATCATGTGCTACCTCTCCGCCCTCTTCGTGAATGTGACCCTCCTCTACCTGGGCGAAAAGAGGTTCCCCAAAGAGAGAAGGAGAGAGGCCTCCGGAGAAGCCTCCGGGGAGCTCTCTTCCCAAGGCGGATCATCGACCGGCGCCTTCATCGAAAAGGCGGCAACCTTCAGCATACAGAGATGGAGGGCGGTTTTGGCCGTGGCTCTGATCCTGGCCCTCGCCGGAAACTATGCGGACACACTGGTGCCCATAGAGACCGACTCCAAGAATTATATCCCCCAGGACCTCTCCCCCCTCATCGATCTCAAACACATGAAGGATGTCTTCGGGGGAACGGACACCATTCAGTTCATGGTCCTGGCTGATGACATCACCGATCCTGAGAACCTCAAATGGATGGATGATTTCAGCAACTATCTGCTCACCTCCAGAGAGGACCGCACCGAGGGCACCACCAGCATAGCCACATATATCAAAGCAGCCAGCGGAGGAACCCTCCCTGATGATAAATCCCGGATAAGGGAGATAATCTCCACCCTTCCTCCGTCCGTAACCGATACCTACCTGAGCGGCCATAACCTGGCAGTCATCGATGTCAATATCGGCGACGCCCAGTCCAATCTGGGAACGGAAGGCATGCAGCGCCTGATCCAATCCTATGAGGACGACCTGGCCTGGAATGTCCCGCCTCCCGGCATCTCCGTCAGCATAACCGGCCGCCCGGTGCTCATGACCACGGTCATGCATGCCCTGACCTCCGGCAGAGTGGAGATGTCTCTGCTCGGCCTGGTCCTGATATTCATGCTGCTCCTGCTGATCTACAGAGACCTCATCAAAGCCCTCCTGCCTGTTCTGCCCATGATCGTGGTGATAGGCTGGATGGGGCTGGTCATGCTGTACGGCGGCATGAAATACACGCCTCTGACCGCCACACTGGGCGCTCTGGTGCTGGGGGTCGGATCGGAGTATGCCATACTGATGATGGAGCGCTTCTATGAGGAGCTGCACAATGTGGGCGATCCCTTCGAGGCTCTCAAGATCACTGCCAACCGCATAGGATCCGCCCTGGTGGCCTCGGGGATGACTGTGGTCTTCGGCTTCGGGGCTCTGATAGCATCGCCCTTCAATATAACCAGCAACTTCGGTGTGGTTACAGTCATGTCGGTGGTCCTGGCACTTGTGACCACCTTTACCGTATTCGTTGTCCTGGCAATTCGCATGGAAATTCAGCGTGAAGTCATCGAAAACGCCAGAAATGAGTTCAAGAAAACAATTGCGCTAATGAATAATCAGTCATGGAGAAGAAGCAATGGAAATTAAGTTTGCGGCAGCCTTAGCCTGTTTGCTGGCACTATTAGCCCTGGCCAATGCCTCTGCTCAGAGCACCTACATACCCTATGAGCTGGGGGGAGACAACTACTATTCGATGTACGGCAGTCCGGACATATCTGCCAGCATATCGGGGACAGATGAATTCGAGCGTGGAGACACCGTCACCCTCTATGTGGATCTGACCAACTACGGAAGGATCCTGGGTTTTAAGGAGGACCAGACCCCTCAGAATCCCAAGGAGTATGCTCTGGCTGCTGCCGAGCTATCCGAGGAGTACAAGAAGCCCACGGCTCTGGGAATAACTGCCACTCTGGTCTCGGACAGCCGGCAGATCGAGGTCAAATCTGGCGATCAGGTGGTTGAGTCGCTCAAGTCCGGGCAGAAGGTGGAGTCGCCCCTCAAGTTCACTATCAAGATCGGCGAGCATGCCCCAGCCGGCGAATATCCCTTGAATCTTAAAATGTTCTACGACTATCAGGACAATGTGCGGGTCTATGCCTCAAAGCTCGTCACCAATGAAGGCGCATCCACCTTGGCCAACTACCAGGTATCCTATGTCTATCAGAAGGCCAACCAGACTGTGCCCATCATGGTAAATGTCAAGGAGCAGGCGGACTTTAAGATCCTCAATGCCACCCATGCCATCTCAACCATCTCTGCCGGAGACAAGAAGGCTGAGATCTCTGCCACATACAGGAACATTGGCGAGCAGGCCGTACGCGATGCGGTTGCCAGGCTCTCCATCTTCAAGCCGTTTTCATCCACGGACGATCAGGCGTTCATAGGCGATTTGCAGCCCGGCGAGGAGAAGACTGTGGTCTTCCGGGTTGATGTCGACTCCGATGCCACGCCCAAGGAGTACGGAATCAGTAGCGAGATCAAGTATACAGACGTCAACGGCGATACTGTCATATCGGAGAGCATGAAGATTCCGGTAGCGATCAAAGCAAAATCCACGTCCCTGCTTATGCCTGCTTTGATTGCCGTCGCCGTAGTGCTGGCCGCGGGCGGCTACCTTTACAGGAGGAAGCAGAAGAAGGCCTGAGGAGAAACGGGCCTATCCTCCTTTCCTGTGCTATGATCATCATAATAGTTCAGGTAAATGTTTAAATTGTTGGAAGGGAGAGTATCAAGGGGGGAACTGCTGTGGATGAGATAGTTCT
>CAYQKI010000094.1:4933-7521 GCA_964418105.1 uncultured Methanotrichaceae archaeon
TTGGCGGCGGTGGCAGCAACACTTGTAGCAACTGTGGCAGCAACTGAGGGCGCTGCCGTCAGTGTCGGCCCCGGCGAGAGCATTCAGGCGGCAATTGATGCAGCTGGCCCAGGGGACAGCATAACCGTTGAGCCAGGAGCTTACAGGGAGAGCCTTAACATAAGCAAGCCCCTCTCCATCCAGGCCGCCGCTGGGGCCAGCCGGCCTCTGCTGGACGGGGGGAGCGGTGGCATCGCCATGATCCTGCGGGCAGAGGGAATCAGCATATCCGGCTTTGATATCAGGACGGCCCGCGGCACAGGAGTATGGGTTGTAGCAGACGGATGCACCGTAGAGAATAATACCATCCGCGGCTGCCTGGACGGGATACTCCTGGCCAGCAGCAGCGGCAGCCTTATCGCACTCAATGACATCAATAACAACACCAATGGCGTAACGCTGCAAAGCTGCTCAGGAAATACCATTGCAGGAAACAGCATTAAGGACAACAATATCGATGATGAAGGCGACTGCGGTATCTTTTTGGCCAGCTCCGGGGACAATCTGATTCTCAACAACGATCTGCAGGATAACGGTGATACCTCCATATCCTTGCGCTCCTCTGCCAACAACACCATCAAGGGCAACAGAATTGCCGACAACGACTGGTACGGCATCTGCCTCGCCCAGTCGAGCAGCCATAACCTGATTGAAGGCAACCATGCCACCGGTAACAGGAACAGTGGAATATATCTGGACAGCTCCAGGGACAATGTGCTTTTGGGCAATAGAGCCGAGGACAACCCGCGGGGCATTTACCTCACCTATGACAGCAATGACAACCTGCTCCAGGAAAACAACCTGTCATTCAATGGCAAGGGAGTGCAACTGGCAGGGCACAGCAGCAATAACACCCTTGAGAACAATACGGCAAAGGAGAACGGCTACGGCATCTATCTCTCTTTCTCCTCAGGCTGGAATCTGATATTCTCCAATCACCTCATAGACAACGACTGCAACGCCTACGATATGGGGCAGAGCAATCGCTGGGATAACGGCCTTGTGGGCAATTATTACAGTGACCTGGGAAAGATCTTCTACATTCCGGGCGGAGCAGGTGTGGACAGGCATCCCATGACAGAGCCCTAGCTAGGGGCTCTGCTAAAAAGAAATCTTTTTTTCGGATTTACCTGGGCTGGCTCCGCGAGTCCGCGAATCTGTTGAGAACCGATGGCAAGATAAACGTAGCCAGGCCAAAGATAATCACTGCAATTATCTGTTCGGTAATTGATGTCACCTTCAATCACCTCCTGAAATGAGTATTTCAATTCATAATTGATATTAGTTACGGTTGGCTCTTGGATGGCCGGAAAAAAAAAGCCGCAGTCTACAGTCTCAGACCAGTTGAGCCTGTTTCAACCGGCCTGAGGCCCGAGGCCTGTCGACTGACGGATAGACGAATTGAGGGGCTTTCAAATTACAGCCAATTGAACTAAATGAACTTGGGCCTCTCGGACAGATTCACAGGCAGAGGCAGCCTTCTACAGGGCTTGCCTTCTGTCTCCGCGGCGATCCTCTTGCGCAGCTCCTCCACAGTCATCTTGGCTTTGGCCGGCGCTTTCGGTGTGGATTCGGACCTGATGGTGACGGTCAGAGCGCCTGAGGCCAGCTCTTCGTCTCCCACCACGGCCACGTAGGGAATCCACTCCCTTCCAGCGTCGCGAATCTTCTTGCCCACCGTCTCGTCGCGGTCGTCTATATCTGTCCTCACCTGTAATCCCAGCTCGGAGACGATCTCCTGGGCGCGGGCCTGGTGCCTCTCCGCCACCGGCACCACCCGGAGCTGGGTGGGCGACAGCCAGGTCTTTAGCATGGGAAGATTCCCCTCTTCGGACAGCCGGGCCGCCTTCTCCAAAAGGGCGTACATGACCCGCTCGATGGCTCCGGAGGGCGAGCAGTGCAGCAGAATGGGCCGCTGCCTCTCCCCAGATTCATCGACGTATGTCATGTCGTAGCGCTCCGAGTTCTCCACATCTATCTGCACCGTGGAGAGCGCGCTGGCCTTGTCCATGGTGTCCACGAAGTTGAACTCGAACTTGAGGACGAAGTAGAAGAACCTCTCATCCCACATCTCGATGAGCACCGGCTTTTTGACTATGTCCACCAGGCCGTTGATAAATTCGCGGTTCTCATTGTAGAAGTCCTTGGTGAACCTTATGGCCACCTCGTAGTCGGAAAGGTCGAGGCCCACTTCCTTCAGGACGGAGATGCTGGCCTGGTACTGCTTTTTAAACTCCTCCATGGCCGACTTCATGTCCCTTGTAAGGGTGTGCATGTCGGGCATGGTGAAGGCCCGCAAGCGGCGGATTCCCACCAGCTCCCCGCGTTGCTCGCGGCGGAAGGAGTAGCGGGTGATCTCGAACATCTTGAGGGGCATGGATTTGTAGGATACGGTCATGTCGTGGCCCATGAGGAACTGGCCGAAGCAGGCCGCGAAGCGCAGGAAGAGCTTCTTTTTGTCGGCGTCGATCTGGTACTGCCGGGCCGGGAACCTGTCCAGGTACTTCTTGAGGGTGGGGTGCTCCATGTCGTACATGATGGGGGTCTCC
>CAYQKI010000095.1:0-7511 GCA_964418105.1 uncultured Methanotrichaceae archaeon
TAATTTGTGATAGAGTGTGCCCTGCCTACATCACTTAATTATGAGATAGTGCCCTAAAGAATCCAGAAAATCTTACTTACAACCAAAAAAAGACATTAAAGCCGTTGAAAGATCTCAGACTTAAGACGATGAAGGCGTATAGCATCAAGTTAGCTCTTCGCGATTTTTGGAGCTATAAGTATCATAAATCTGCAGAAAATTATTTAAAGAAATGGTATTTTTGGGCGACACATAGTAGGCTTGATCCTGTAATCGAATGCGCAAAAACAATCAAGCAGCATTGGACGGGCATAACAAATTATATCAAAACAAAAATAGATAACGGAATCCTTGAAGGAACTAACAGCATAATTCAGGCTGCAAAGGATAGCGCAAGAGGATTTAGATCAACTAGAAATTTCATTACTACTATTTATTTGAGGACAGGAAACCTCAAATTCAATTTACCCACATGAAACAGCGAAGAGCCTCTTTTCATTTCAGCTATCGCAAATCGAGATTCAAATTGATGCGGTAAGAATTTTCCATAAGAATCAGCAGTCGTCCTCCTCTCTCCCTTCTTTTCCTGGAAAGAGTTTATATCCCAAATCCGAAGGATATTCCCCCAGGGAGAAATCGAAATGAGAACTCTGATATTCATATCTCTGGCGACTCTCGCCATGTCCTGCGTCCTCTCTGCCGGGACGGTCGATATCAGCCGGGAGAGCGGAATGGACATCCTGGCCAACCTGACCAATGCTTCTCAGAACCAATCGCAAAATGCCACCCAGAACGCCACTGCCGCCAATGCCACTCTTGCCGCTGAGCCCTCAACTGCAGCTTCCTCGCCGTCCGGACTGTGGAGCTGGGGAGATATCCCCGTCGGCTACAGCCTCGATGAGAACGGCACCCTGAAGAGGGACGCCAGCGAGGAGTGGAAGCCCAGCATCTGAAGAGGAAGCGGGTGAAGAGGGGGAAGAGGAGGAAGAAGCGATGGCGGACAGGAGACTAGCTGCCGGGCTGATGCTAGCAATAGGCGTTGCCCTGCTGCTCCTTGCCTGGCACTTTTTGCCGGAGAGCTCATCTGCATTGGAGAGCAGCCGCTGGACGGTCTCTGAAGCCGGGCTGCTGGATTACTCCGTCTCCCCGCCCCAATACAACATCAGCCTGCAGGCAACCGGCGAGAAGAGCGCCCTCTCTGAGATTCAATTCGAAAGCCGAGGCGCGCAGATCGCCGCGCTGCTGAGACTTCCCGCATCCTCTGCGGCGGGGGAGAACGCGACCGGCGGAGGGAGCCCTCAGGCGGCCAACGCAAGCGAGGGTGGAGTCGAGGACGGGAAAGATAAAGGCCTTCCCGGAATCGTTCTCCTGCCCGGAGCCGGCATCAGCAAAGAGCGGGAGCAGGGCTTCGCCGAAAAGCTCGCCGCCCTGGGCTATGCCACCATCACCCTCGACCAGAGAAATCTGGGGTCTGTGGACTTCCAGGCAGACCTGCAAACATTCCTGCAAGGGGCTGAGCCCGTAGAGCACAGGATGGTCTACGACGCCCTGGCGGCGGCAGAGATCCTCAGAGGCCTGCCGGAGATCGACCCGGAGAAGATCATCTACGCCGGGGAGAGCAACGGAGGCCGCTTTGCCATCACCGCTTGCGCCCTGGACAGCCGGGCGAAGGGAGTGCTGGCCATCAGCACATGCGGCTATGACACCAAAACAGCCATCGCCCGTGCGGCAGCAGCCGGACAGACGGCGGACCCGGAAGTGGTGCGCTTCTACATCTCCATAGATCCGGAGAGCTATCTTGATAGAATCGCCCCCAGGCCGCTGGTCATGATCCATTCCAGAAACGACACCATCATACCCTACCAGATGGCGGAAAAGACGTTCTCCCTTGCGGTCCCGCCCAGTAGGATGCACACTGTCAACTGCACAGTGCACGGCTACTGCCCGGAGATGGCACAGGCCGTGGAAGAGGAGCTGGCTGCGATCTCTCAGGGATAGATCGGTTATCGGCGGTTTGTGGTGTGGTTGGTTAGTGGTTGGCTGGTGGTTAGCTGGCCGGTAGATGCTCAAGGCCGGTCCTGCCGAACAGAATAATCGCCCCACCGAGCCGCCCCGGTGTTGGCGGCGTGCAAGAGATGACAGGAGACCATTTTCTGCCATGCTTCCCGCCAGCCATGCCGTTTGTATGCGAAAATTCCTTCTTTGTGAGTTCTCTGTGCGCTTCTAGTGTCTCTGTGGTGAAAACATCGTCAGCCACTGGTTTATAGCCAATCGCCCACGGACTGCCGCCAGAGGATGAGCTTACAGAGATGATAACACCTGAAAGACAGAGCGGCTCAGGTTAACCGACAGGAAGCGCTCCGCCTCAAACCTCGAACCTCTCTCCCCTCTCCGGAATGACCACCTCAGAAATCCCCAGCCCGGCCAGCCCCTCCGCCAGGGCCCTGGAGGCGCTGACCTCCCCGTGCACCACGAAGACCTTCTGCGGCGGCTTTTCTATCCTCCGCACGAATTCAATCAGCTCATCTCCTCCGGCATGGGCGCTGTAGCCGTCGATCTCCTCCATCTTTGCCCGGACATTGTACTCTTCCCCGAAGATCCTCACCACGCTGTCCCCTTGCAGCATCTTCCTGCCCAGTGTGTTCTCCGCCTGGAATCCCACAAACAGCACTGTGGTCCTGGGATCGCCGATGTTCCTCCTCAGGTGGTGCAGCACCCTGCCGCCCTCGCACATCCCCGAGGCGCTGATGATGATGGCCGGCCTCCTGGCCGCCGACAGGGCCTTCGACTCCTCTGTGCTGCGGGTGTAGACCAGCCGCTTGAAGCCGAAGGGATCTTTGCCGCCGTCTCTAAGCAGCAGCTTCTCCGTCTCCTCGTCATAGCACTCCGGATGCCCCCGGAAGATCTCAGTGATGTTGGTCGCCAGCGGGCTGTCCACATAGACCGGCATGGATGCAACTCTCTTTTCGTCCATCAGCTCATGCAGGTGGTAGACGACATCCTGAGTCCTGCCCACGGCGAAGGCGGGGATGATGAGCAGGCCACCCTTCTCTGCCGTTTCATTGACTATCCTGGCCAACCTGTCCTTGGCCTCGCTCATGGGGCTGTGTTGCCTGCCTCCGTAAGTCGATTCGGTGATGAGCACATCCGCCCGCGGCACAGGCTCAGGGTCTCTCACCACTGCCGCACCCTCCCGGCCCAGGTCTCCGGTGAAGACCAGGGTCTTGACCGTCTTTTCATCCCATGCCTCCTCCACACTGCCCCGGCCGCCGGCTCCGCCAATCTCCAAAGTGACCGAGGCCGAGCCCAGGATATGACCGGCATTTCTGAGGGTCAGCCTGATGAAAGGCAGAATCTCTATCCTCCGCCCGAACTCGACGGTTCGAAAGAGCTTGAGGCATGCCGTGGCGTCCTGGAGGGTATAGAGCGGCTCCACAGGAGGCAATCCCTTTTCGGCATTCAGCTTGCTCACGAATTTAGTGTCCGATTCCTGAATGAGGGCCGAGTCGCGCAGCATGGCGCTGCAAAGGTCGCGCGTGGCCGATGTACAGAATATGCTGCCGTCAAATCCTTTCTTCACCAGAACCGGCAGCCTTCCGGAGTGATCGAGGTGAGCATGGGAGAGAACAACGGCATCGATCCCTTTGGAATCGAAGGCAAGCTCCTCGTTCTGCTGCCTCGCCTCCTGCCTCCTTCCCTGCACCAGGCCGCAGTCCAGCAGTATCCGGTGCCCGTTTGCCTCAACCAAATGCATTGACCCTGTGACCGACCGGGCCGCGCCCAGGAATTGCAGATTCAATTTAATGCCCCGGTCTGCTATTCTCATCTATGAGATAAATATCCTGTGCCAATCGATGCGAATGGAAAGGCTGATTAATCAGGCCCGACAGAGCATAGAGACTATGATCCATCCGGACCGAGTATTCTCCTTCAAGGAGCTGAAGAGCGAGGACGACCTGGTAGAGGCCATGACCAATCATAAATGGCCCAAATGCTACGGCTTCAACTATGGCAAGCATCTCTACCTGGGCGATTCTGATAGCGAGAACAGCCCGGAGTATGCCGTCATGACCATAGAAAAGACGGAGGGCCACCACGGAGTGCACGGCCGCGAAGTGGGACGCATTGCGCCTCTGGGCAGGCCTGTGCAAGAGGTGCGAAAATTCATCCAGGATATGGAGGCGGGGCGCTACAGCAGCGACAGTCCCGTATTCGCTGAGGTCGAGCCCATCTGGCATCATAGCTGCCAGTTCTGCCGGCTGCAAGAGGACGAATAAGCAGGAATAAGCACAAACAAGCCTGACCAATCGAACCACTGAAGCGCCCAATCCCGCGATCTGCTGCCCGGAGAAGGGCCATATCCAGCATTTTTAGATAAAAATCCGTCTGATAGCCCTGCCATCTGGATAAAATTAATATAATGGTATTAAGTATAACAATATTCTCAATAGCAATTTGTTGAACCGGCAGCTAAGGAGGCAGGCAAATGGCAGAGACGAGAAACTTCGCCCTGAGGGACGATAAGGGAAATGAGATCGGAGTCTTTACAGGAAAGCAACCGAGACAGGCAGCGCTAAAAGCGGCTAACAGGGGCATAACCGACATCAGGCTCCGGGAGCGGGGGACGAAGAAGGTTCACCTCTTCGCCGGGGAGAGGGTCCAGGTGGCCAAGCCCAAGGGGGCGCCCACATGGATGCCTGACAAGATCTGGAAGCCGAAGGTCAAGAAGGTGGGCGTAGAGAAGCTCGATGAGATCTGAGCCACAGTAGCTCTGGGGAGCGGAGAGGGCGCGGCGGTCAGTTGCCATTCTTCAGGCTGAGGATTAAAGCGAAGCCCTCCCTGCTATTAAATTTTTTTGACAAATCCAAAAGATCTATTTCTCATGCGTCCCTACCCAGGATGAAAATGAACGACCCCGCTTTTCCCGTTACAGTTCCCGCCGCCCCAGCACCCTCACCAGAGGACGCCGCCATCCTCTCTCTCTTTCATCCCATTGTGCGGCAGTGGTGGCTGGCCGCATTCGCCAGATCGGAGAGCCTCTTTACTCCGCCTCAGAGACAGTCGGTGCCCCTCATCAGCCAGGGGGACAATGTGCTCATCTGCTCGCCCACCGGTTCGGGCAAGACACTCTCCGCCTTCATCTCCATCCTCAACCAGCTTTTAATCATGGCCGGCAGAGGTGAGCTTGAGAACAGCATCTATTGCCTCTACATCTCCCCCCTCAAGTCCCTGGCCAACGACATTCACAGAAATCTGGAGCGCCCTCTCTCCGAGATGCAGGCTCTGGCTGGCCGGCTTTGGCTAAAAGAAGGCGGAGGCGGGGCTGGAGGCGCAGGCAAAGCCATGCAGGAGATCAGGCACGCCATCCGGCACGGTGACGTCTCGGCTCAGGACAGGGCCCGCATGCTCAGGACCACTCCTCACATCCTCAACACCACACCTGAGTCGCTGGCAATACTGCTCAGCTCGCCCCGCTTCCGGCAGAAGCTGAAGACGGTTCGCTGGGTGATTGTGGACGAGATCCATTCCCTGGCCGCCTCTAAGAGAGGAGTGCACCTCTCCCTCAGCCTGGAGCGTCTGGAGGAGCTGAAAAAAGAGCTTGACCCAGCCATCGATTCTGCCGCCGGGAGCTTTGTCCGCATAGGCTGCTCGGCTACCATCGAGCCCCTGGATGAGGTTGCCGCCTTTCTGGCAGGAGACCTCCGGCCGGTGCAGGTTGTTGACTGCCGCTTCTCCAGAAGCCTCGACCTGCGGCTGCTCAGCCCCGCTCCGGAAGGGCTGCAGATCGATGGCGACGAGCTGTCCCGGCGGCTCTACGAACTGGTCCACCACCTGGTAAAGGAGCACAGCAGCACTCTCATCTTCACCAACACCAGAAACGGGGCGGAGAGGATGCTGCTCAACCTCCGCCAGCGCTATCCGGAGTGCTACCACTCCCAAAACTCCGCCTGCCATCACGGCTCGATGGGCCGGGAGGCAAGGCAGGAGACGGAGAGGCGCCTCAAGCAGGGCCGGCTCAGAGTGGTCTGCACCTCCTCATCCCTGGAGCTGGGAATAGACATGCCCAATATCGACCTCGTGCTGCAGATCGGCTCTCCCAAATCAGTTGCCTCCCTCCTGCAGCGCTTCGGCAGGGGCGGGCACAGCCTGGAGGGCGTGGTCCGGGGCAGAATAATCGCCCTGGACAGGGAGGAGCTCCCGGAGTGCGCCGTAATGCTGCAGAGGGCCGGGGCGGGAGAGGTGGACAGGATCCACATCCCCCAAAACGCCCTGGACGCCCTCAGCCAGCACCTGGTGGGCATGAGCCTGGAGAAGGACTGGACGCAGGGCGAGGTGTTGAGGGTGGTGAGGCGCTCCTACTGCTACAGGAGCCTCTCGCAAGAGGAGCTATTGAGCTGTTTGCGGTATCTGTCCGCAGCCCATGAGGGCATGAGAGAGAGGCGCATCTATCCCAGGATTCGCTATAACCCGGAGACCGGGATGATTGCCGGGTTGGGCGGCAGCTCCCGCATGATCTATTACACCAACTCCGGCATGATCGCTGACCAGTTTTCCTGCGATGTGTTCACCGGGGAGGGGCGCTGGGTGGGCAGGCTTGACGAGAGCTACCTGGAGAGCCTGGAGAAGGGAGACGTCTTTTCCATCGGAGGCAAATCATTCTCGTTCTGCTACCGGAGGGCCAGCAAGATCCACGCTGAAGAGTCCTCAGCCAGGCCCAACATCCCCACCTGGTCCGGCGAGAGGCTGCCCCTCTCCTTTGACCTGGCAGAGAGCGTCTTGTCCTTTAATTCAGACCTGCTCTGGGTGATCAAGACCAAAGGCGGGCAAAAGGCCCTCCAATGGCTGCAGCAGCAGTACCTCATGGACGAAAACAGCGCCCGCTCCCTACTGGGCCTCTTTTCCCAGCAGATCTCCTACCTGGGGGAGGATTCAGTTGCTACCAGGAGCAGGATGGTGGTGGAGATCTGCCCGGACAGGGAGGCGGGCCGGATGGACTGCTACTTTCACACCGGCTACGGACTGCGCTTCAATGAGGGCTTCTCCCGCATGGTCGCCTACCTGCTGGCCCGGCAGAGGGCGGGGCAGATCTATTCCTCCACTGCCGACTGGGGATTTGTCCTCTCCCTTCCTCAGGAGGCAAAGTTCAACCTGAGAGCAGCCATCGGCTCCATCCGGGCGGAGAACAGCGAAGAGCTCCTCTTCCGGGCTGTGCAGAATTCTGGGCTGCTGAGGAGCGTCTTTCGGGTCAATGCCTCACGATCCTTTCTGATCCTAAAAAGCTACAAAGGCAGAAGGAACAGCGCCAAAAGGCAGCAACTGGGAGCGGACATGCTCATCGGCTATGCCGGCGGGCTGGATGATTTCGCAGTACTGCGGGAGAGCTTCCGGGAGGTCATCGAAGACAGATTTGAGGTGGAGAGCATGAAAGAGGTGCTGCGGCGCCTGGCGGCAGGGGAGATTGAGGTGGTGGTCATAGAGTCGGCCTGCCCGAGCCCCATGGCCTTCGGGCTGGCAGCCCTCGGCGCAGCCGG
>CAYQKI010000096.1:0-7428 GCA_964418105.1 uncultured Methanotrichaceae archaeon
CGACGATGATGCCGCCAGTGAGAACACGATAGGAGTCGAAGTAACCGGAGCATAAAACCAGAAATCATAAAGGAGGCAGACCATGAGATGTAATCGGATAAAGACCTGTATTTTCCCTGATCTGGCCGATACAACAGATCCGAGCAAAGGAGATGCGTTCATAGGTTTCCAACAATTGCTAACTGGAGCCATATCTCGCAATGTTCATGACAAGTTGAGCGAAATGGTGAGCGTCAAAGACTTTGGAGCAAGGGGTGATAATTCGAATGATGACGGAAATGCTATTCAGTCAGCATTCGAAGCGACGAATGAAGGAGGCTCTATCATTTTTCCACCCGGAGAATATCGAACCTCACGACCCTTGTCGCTTCGAGGAAAGATCGATTTGACCATCATAGCTTTAGGAAGGGCACGAATTCGTGCCATTGGAAAGGAGTTGGCTGGAAAACCCATACTTGATTTGGTTGGCTGCACCAGGACTCGTGTCTATAACCTCAGAACCCACTCCACTCCTACCGGCAATAACCGGCCTGCCTGTGCCGTTGCCATTGGTCGTGAAAGCGACGACAGTGCACCTCAATTGGGAGGTAGCATGCTTTTCGAAGGGTGCATATTCTCTGGCAAGCATTCTCTTTCGACTCTTTATCAATGTGGGAGCGAACTGACTACTTTTTCCCAGTGCTCACTAACGAATACTGATCCTGCTCCCGCCTATTACGACAGCAGCAAAGATTTGTATGGAATCACTGGCCCAGGAACAGAACATGTCAGCAACGTGCGCCGGTACTTCTATGGTTGTCGAATTAGCGCTTATCTTGGAGATGTGGGTGGCACAATAGCTCACTTAGCAGGGGGCCAGCAAGAGGTAGTATTCAAGAACTGTTACTTCGCTTTTCATAAAGGTCGAGGTCGGGCCATTGTGGTTCAAGACAAACATGGTACGACTCGTCGATTGTATTTGGAAGACATCAGGCTTGAGACGGGTACTAAGACGTCCGACCAGTGGCTCAACCAGCACGACACCTGCCTCCTTTACATTGACAAGCCTAATGCGCTTGAGGAACTCTACGCGTACGGACTCTACATGCCCGCGAAAGGAACAGAAAATCCACTGACGCTCATTGATGTTGCCAGAGGGGGAATTACGAAGTCCGATATCGTCATTCTTAACAAGCATAATGCTACTTATGCCATAAGACTTCAGAAAGGTGCAGTCTTGGAACGCAATCGCATCGTTGTTCCCAGCGCAAATAGTATTCTTGTTGAGAATGGAGCTATGGCCCAACAGAATATCGTGCAACATTTTGATAGAGTGGCAGAAGGATCAGCTTTTACCGGCACTGGCACAATTCAACATAACCTTGAGCATCAGCCGCTATAAATAGCCCATTTTTTTTAAAACTGCTTAGATCTAACGCTATCTGCAATATTACCTCTGAGTTAGCAGCCTGCGGAGAGGTAGTGATCAAAGCCCTTCATCAATCCGAAAACCACACCACAGGAAAACATATTCGTCTTACCGTAGTTTATAAGATCCTAAAAAACCAAGCCGCAGCGCTCTGATTTCTCCTGGGTATAACAAAAATGAATGCTGCTATTCTGCAAAGATTTATATACGATAATAGTCGTAAATATGCGATTCACAATTGTGAAAGGCGTGGAGATGAGCAGGTCCCGGCAAGTTGCCAGAGTATGCACCACGCGGTGATCTGGAACTCGAACCTCTAGCAGTCAAATCGACTTAAGGACGGGCAGATGGTGGGATGCGAAGGGTGATGGAAAATATCCCTTCAAATTCCGGTGGCCCATAAGTGGGCGAGACGATACGGATATTTTATGGCCCTTCTACGCGATCACGTCAGGTGTATAGGATCTCTATTTTTTTAAATCCCAGTGCGACAATGTCAAGTTATCATAAATTATATAATGAAATCGCCTCTCACACCCTTTGGCCAAAACCTTTTTCGTCTCAGTGCCCTACATTCTGGGCCGATAATCATGCTGCGATATTTTGGATTATTTCTGGCACTGCTCCTCCTTAGTATGGGGGCGCAGGCATTCCCCCTTGAAACAGCAGACGGCGTAATTAAGATCTATGGCATGATCCCTACAAAGAACGGATTTGCGCTTGACATCTTCTCGCCTTATGAGTTTCAAGGTAGCGGCATTGCTTCCGGGCTTAAAGTCGATATAGTTGACTCCGAAGATCGATTCATAAGGGCGTATAATATTAAAGACTTTTCCAACCCGGGGTACGATGACAGAGCGCTCTATTTCTTCGAGTGCGACCAGCCCGCGACTCAAATAAAGAGAACAAGAGTCGAAACCCCCAACCAGGATGTATACAGCATCTCCTGGTCAGGAGTTCCCGAAGCATCGACAGATAACATAACAATAAAGCTCTACGGAGTGAAGGATAATACTCAAGAGGATGCATACAGCGGCGTAAAGAGCAAGCAATACGATTTTGAGATCAAGGTCACCAATAAAATGCCCCAGGGCCTTATGCTCTCGCCTGATTACTTTTGGCTTTTGGACCAATTCAATTATGGATATGAGGTTAATGGAGAACAGTATAAGCTCCTGCCGAACGAGTCTGTAAGGTACACGTTGCACTCTCAGACGTTATCTCCGCTTTCTCGGCCAAAGGGGTTATGCTTCCTCCCGGAGAACTTCACGATTGATCTTGAAGGGTGGTACTGAGGGGCTCCCCCTCGCCTACCCGGCGGCGACAAATAGAGCACAGCATTCATAAAATTGCCTTCCCGAACTACACCGCCAGCATCCTCTCTATCGCCTTCCTCGCCCGCGAGGCGACCTCTTTTGGCACCTCCACCCGCGGCTCCAGGGTCTGCAGCGCCCGCCGTAGCTTGGCCAGGTCCGTCTTCTTCATATTATGGCAGATGGCGCTATCGCTGAGCGGATAGAATTCCTTCTCGGGATTCTCCTTCTTGAGCCGGTAGATCATGCCTACTTCAGTGCCGATGATGAACTCTCTGGCCGGACTGGATTTGGCGTGCCTGCCCATACCGGCTGTGCTGTAGACATAATCGGCCTGGTCGATGACCTCCGGCCGGCACTCCGGGTGCACCAGCAGCTCCGCCTGAGGATGCGCCGCCCTTGCCGCCCGCACCTGCTCTACCGTCAGGTGGTCGTGCACATAGCAGTAGCCATTCCCAGGAATGATCTGCTTGTCGGTATGCCGGGCCACGTAGGCCGCCAGGTTTCTGTCCGGGATGAAGATGACCTTCTTCTCGGAGAGGGATTTGACAACCTGCACCCCATTGGCAGATGTGCAGCAGACATCGCTCTCCGCCTTGATCTCCGCCGTGGAGTTGACATAGCAGACCACGGCTGCATCGGGATGCTGCGCCTTGAGGGCCTGAAGCTCCTCAGGTGTGATCATATGAGCCATGGGGCAATAGGCTCCTTTCTCAGGCAGCACAACCCTCTTGCCGGGTGAAAGGATGGCCGCCGTCTCCGCCATGAAGTCCACCCCGCAAAAAACGATAACCGGAGAATCCAAACGGGCCGCCGCCCGGGAGAGCTCCAGGGAGTCGCCCACCAGGTCGGCCACATCCTGCACCTGTGGGGACTGGTAGTTATGGGCCAGGATTGTGGCCTGGCGCTCCTTCTTTAAGGCAAGAATCTCATCTATCATAGTGATCGAATTGGCCCTCCTTTGAGGATCTATTATTTCAATCTATTTAAATAGGTATACTTAATAATATTATCACTATTAAACTAAAATTGAATCTAATCCATCTCTTCTGCAATCCTCCGCACGCGCTGCAGGGCAGAGACGGCATCCTCCATCTTGAAGTCCCTCTTCACCCGCTCCAAGAATGAGCGAATGGCCTGAAGATCCTTCTCCTCCACCAATCCCTGCGCCGCGGTCAGCATCCTCTCATAGCTTCTCTCCGGAAAATATAGGGCTCTAGCGCAGAAAAAGAGCCTCTCCTTGACAGCGGCATCAATCACTCCCTTCTGCCAGGCCAGGTCCAGATTGAAGCGAATGTTGACCAGAGGCTCGGAGGCGGGGGCGAATGTGAAGGGATCGAATGTCAGTGCCACCTCGTCATCCGATACCAGCCTTCCGCTGCGATAGGCTTCATAGATCATGCCTATGCCCTCCATGCCGTAGACGTCCAGCTCCGAGGCGCGCAGCGCTCCCATGCTGGAGGCCCCCAGGACGCGAGCTCCCGCCTCCAGGGCATAAAGGACCTCCTTGTGGGCTACAGAGCAGTCCTGAAAGAAGACTCCGTCTATGAGGCAGATGATCCTGGCTCCGTCCCTTGCCGCCCGGTAGATGTCGCCTCTCCTGGCAGGCGGCCGGAAGTCGGCCTCGACAATTTGCGCCGCCTTATCCTGAGGGAGGCTTGGTCCCAGGAAGACGACGACCTCTGCTGCGAGCAGCATCTCTGCACCTCTTGCCCACCCTCTCCGGGTCCACGCCCGCAATCTCCAGGCCGGGCACAATCACCCTCACCACAGGCAGGCCGATCTCCTCGCGGGTCAG
Organism: uncultured Methanotrichaceae archaeon; assembly: GCA_964418105.1. Lineage (GTDB taxonomy): Archaea > Halobacteriota > Methanosarcinia > Methanotrichales > Methanotrichaceae > Methanothrix. Next base: position 4,520 of record CAYQKI010000096.1, read on the forward strand.
GTCCACCACAATGGCCCTTTGCATCCCTGCCCCCTCCAGTTTGGACAGCATATGACCAATGTCCGTCAGAAAGTCGTCGCTCTCAAAGGATGGGATAGCGGAAAAGCTTTCCGTCTCCGAGACCTCAAACCAGTGCTTGTTGATCCTCTTGGTCCTCTCGTAGCCGATCTGCCTGCGAAAATCGGCCTGGGTGGTGTCCTCCCTGGCCCCATGGATCTGGGTGAGGCGGCTTTGCGCCACCTCTGTGAGGGCGCGCAGCACTGCCACTTTTGCGCTCGTGTGGGTTCCCATGCCGGTAGTGAGCAGGATCGGATCGCGCAGGCGAACGTCATCAGAGGCGGCAGCGCAGGTGGCAACTCCGATATCGCTGGTGATATCCCTCAGGTAAACATCCACCTCCGCGGCAGCGAACCTGTCCAGCAGATCTTTTGCCCTGCCATCTCCCACATCGCTGATAAGCGGCCCCATGCGCCGCGAGGCCTCCACTAAAGCCCAGGCATCCCGCTCTATGACCTCAGCCAGGCCGTGAAATACAGCCTCCTCGATGGTGTTGCCGGATGCGAGGCCGCTGGTGTTGGTGCGGAAGAGCAGCCTGTAGTCAGAGGAGAGGGGATGAAAGACAGCATTGGCAGGAACCAGGATCTCCTCGTCGTTCATGATGTCCCAGCCTTCCGTCCAGGGTATCACCGCCTCCAATGCATCCGCCTGCGACCCAGCGGGCAGGATCAGATCGCGCGGATCCAAGGCACTGCCATCCAGGCGGGCGAAGCTTGACGTTTCCAGTTTTCTATCACGCACTTCGCCGGAGTAGCGCTCCAGCCCCTCCATCACCGCCGAGACCCTGGCCTCGGTGGGCGTGGCCCCTTTGCCGTTATAGACTGAGACCGCCCCGCGATCAGCCATGGGCCGGATAGAGGAGAACACGGGAATTCCAATCCGGTCCAGGTTGGTTATATCCGCAACCCTGGTGATCCCGGCAGCGGGTAGCCGGGACTCAGCCAGCTTGAGCGTCTCCTCAGGGGCAATTGCCCGGTGCGTATCGTCCTTGTACCTCTTCTGGCAGGATGAGAGCTTCATCAGCCAAGCCTTGCACGGCAATGGAATAAAATCCTGTTGGAGGCTGTGGTTGATAGCTCCTTTTGGCAGCCCTGCTAAAGGCAGCAGTATCCCCTTATCCTCAAATCAGGGATTTTGCAGGAATGGCAGAGCTTCCTTCTTCCTGTAGGCCAGAGCCTGGCAGGCGGCAATCAGCCGCCCGTCTTCGCCGGTGACTGTGATCTCGCAGGCTGCGATCTTGCGGGAGGCATTCACCTCGCGCCCCTCCGCCTGCAAGATCTCGCCCACCTTTGGCGCATTGATGTAGTTCATATTCACGCTTATGGCCACAGCCACAGTGCCGTGCGAGTTGACGGCCAGCTCGAAGGCAGCGTCCACCAGAGAGTAGATAGCTGCGCCGTGGGTCATGGCGAAGAGATTGTTCATCTCCGGCGTGGTCTTCATTCGCAGAAGTGCTCGCCCCTCTTCCAGAGATGCGACTTCAATTGCGAACATCCGGGCATAAGGCTCCTCTTCAAAGTGTCTCTTCAGAGCATTCAGGCATCGGTCCAATATAATCAACCCTCCTTGGGGCTATTTCTCGAAACAGTTATATCTGCTCCGCCTCATGGGATGCAATCATGCCCAGCTCCTCAGCCAGCAGGCCGTCTGGCAAGCCGGAGCCGGTCTCCATCGAGGTGAGCGGCAATTCAGCGTCCATTGTCCTGACCCAGGGAGCCATAAACATCTGGTTTGGGAAAAAAATTGAAAAGTCGCTCATATCGCAGATCTTCCTGATCATCTCCAGGATCGACGGCACAACTGAGCACGAAAAGGAGGTCCTGTGCCCCTTCGAGCAGATCAGCGAATACGAAAACAACGGCTACATCCTGACCTCTTACTCCAGAAAGAATGAGAATTACAGGGCCATATTCGTGGTTCCCTTCTCCAATTCGCGAGCGCTGGAGAGGTTCATGGATTCGGTTACCGAGGAGACGCAGAGGGAAGACGTCAAGATCACCCTGTACTGGAGAGGAGGAAAGATAAGAATGAATCTGATGAAAGAGGAGCTGTCCAGTCTGAGCTGCTTTGGCGTACTCAATATGGTTTACAGGGAGGAGCCGGCAGTGCAGGGATCGGGATCTACGGGCAGGAGGGAGCAGTAATGAGGTTTGCAAGCTGCACAGAGAAGATTGAAATTTCGGGCATCAGGAAGTGCTTTGAAGGAGCAGCCCCCGGATCGGTGAATCTGGGGCTGGGCCAGCCGGACTTCGACACTGCCGAGCATATCAAGAGGGCGGCCATCCGGGCCATTGAGCAGGGGCTGACCGGCTACACCCCCAACTGCGGCCTGCCGGAGCTGCGGGCGGCCATCGCCGACAAATTCAAGAGAGAAAACGGCATCGAGTGCTCTCCTGAAGAGATAATGGTGACCAGTGGGGCCAGCGAGGCGCTATTCCTCATCATCGCCGCCCTGGTCGACCGCGGAGACGAAGTAATGATAGGCGATCCGGCCTTTCTCTCCTATGCCGAGCTGACCAAACTGGTAGGCGGCAGGCCGGTAAGTGTGCCTCTGGACGGTGATCTGCGGCTATCCCCCGACAGCTTGCAGGAGAGGATATCAGGCCGGACGCGGCTGATCATAATCAATTCGCCGGCCAATCCCACGGGAGCAGTTCAGACGGCGGAGCAGATGAAGGCCATCGCCCAGATAGCCGAGGACAGAAATATCGCAGTACTCTCCGACGAGGTCTACGAGCACTTCATCTACAAAGGCGAGCATGTGAGCCCCGGCCGGTTCTCAGACAACGTGATCACAGTCAATGCCGTATCCAAGACCTATGCCATGACCGGCTGGAGGCTGGGATATCTGG
>CAYQKI010000097.1:0-7277 GCA_964418105.1 uncultured Methanotrichaceae archaeon
TATCAAAAGACGTGATCAGAACAAAAATAGTCCCTAATTACGCGAAGTTAAGGTTTAAAGAATACTCAAATGAGTATGAATTCACAGCAGAAGGCGTATTTCGCAGAATTGTACCCCCTGCCTGCCCTCAATGTGGAAAAGCAATGAGCCACAACGGCTCAAGTCAAACAGCGCACCCCGCCGCAAGCTGCGGGGTATTCATTAAAAATCAAGTGCGGTTGGAGGTCACTTTTTTTAGAATCCTGGCAGAATGACGAGCTGAAATCGTATCTACAATACCCCGCTTGATTATTTCTGCTGCAATCTCACGACTTGTCCATTGGCTAATTGGACGTCCCGATTCTTCAGGTTTCTCACAAGCCAGTTGCTGGATCTGACAAATCTGGTTTGCAGTTAGACGAGGTGGTACTCTTGGTCTTGGAAGGTCATCCAAACGTTCTTCAATACTCAGATCCTCCAAAGAAATCGGCTGCAAGTCCAGCCACCGCTGCCCCCATAATCGAGCAGTGTCCAAGGAAACCTTTAATTCATTCGCGATTTCACGATTGTTCTCGCCCATCGCAGCCAGCAGAACAATCCATGCTCGAAGAACTTTTTGCTGTCCTGTAGAATACCGACGAACAAGCAATTCCAAACCTTGGCGTTCGGTATCATTTAAGCTGATTGCTAAAGGTTTTGGTCCCGGCATGATACTCCCCTTCGCAGAGCATCTATCATCGATTATATATAAAACCTTATCATTAGGTTTATCTCAGCCCAGATGTACTAGTATGGCTATCTTGGCGCCAAGCTGGTGGAAAAGGAATCCGGCTCCGGAAATGTAATCACCGAGAGGACCGAAGCTGAGGCCGAAAGGCAGCTTGACCGCGAATACAGGCGCATGTATTGGTGTGATTATCCGACGGGCGATTATCCCATGGATTACATCAATTTCACCAAAGAAGCCGAATTCGAGTACATGCCAGTCTCTTACCAGACAGGCACATACGATCAGAAGTGGATCGAGAAGCTGTGCGTGCAGAACTACAGGATCGGAGCAGTGCTGACTGAGATGTACACCCATGCTGAGCACCTGCAGAAGACCACCGAGGTCAAGACCAGGCTGCATTGCAGGGGTATCGAGTTTCGAGATCTGGGGACATTGAATGCGTGCTGCACCGGCGTCCTTGAGGCCAATCTCAACAGTAACGTCATCGGCGTGGCCCACATCGGCTGGCTCTCCAGAGATCCTGAGCCCGAGAACAACCTCAAGGGCAGGCATGCCGAGTACGGTCGCAGCGTGGAAGACCTGACCGGCGTCTTCTCTATCGAGAAGTTCATTCAGCTCTGGGGCAACTCCACCTGCGGTGCCATCAGCGTTGATTGGCTGCCCTGCGTTTAAAAAGAGCAGAATAGCCCATCTCCTCTTTTTAAACAGGTTTTATATCATAGGCCATTCAGAGGGGAAGGCCGTGAGAAGAAGAAGGGACAGCCACAGAGCCAGGGACCTGGCAGTGCAGCGCATGGAAAGGCTATTTTCGCTGGCGGAGGAGGAGAATCGCGCTCATCCGGAGAGGAGCGACCGTTATGTTCAGATCGCCAGGAGGATCAGCACCCGCACCAGAGTAAGAATCCCCCGCCCCCTGAAGAGCCTCTTTTGCAGGCATTGCGGCCGATTTCTGCCTGCGTCGGCTGTTCGGTTGAGGCTTCGCGAAGGCATGCTCACCACAACCTGCCTCTATTGCGGCCGGCAGATGAGGCGTCCCTACCGGATGCCATAAGTTTTAAAGATCAATCAATGCTGTCCGATGTCGCCATGCCCAGTTGATCATAGCCTATGTACTGCATTATCTGCTGCTTCTTCTCTCCTATCAGCTCCCTTTCCCGGTCAAGGATCTCTTTTACCAGCGACTCTATGGGAACCTGTCCATCCCAGTTTCTTGACAGTATCTCCGTCCCACCGGTGGCGGCAGCAACCTCGCTCGCAACAAAAGCACAGAGATAGATATCATCCACATATCCCGCCGGCCCGAACTTCTCTTCGGGAATGATATCCTCAGGAAGTATAAAATAGGCAATGGCAGCTATGACCAGTGGCGACATGGACCTGGGCAGAGCCCTGTCATCCAGGAGCCGGGTCATCATTCTGTAGAGGGCCGGTGCCTCGCCGATGAGCCGGGAAAATTCGCCTGTGTAGCCGGAGATGTCCTTCTCCAGCATGGCATCAAATCTCTTCAAATCATTAGCCTCCTCACTGCACAGCCGGAGATAGGAAATATCCCGGCGCTCTTTGATGCTATTGGCCAGGCAATTTATTAACTTTTGTACTGGCCGGAGCATCAGAGGTCAAGCATCAAAGCATCCCGGCCAGGTCTGCCAGCGACTCCAGCACCAGGTCCGGCTGCACTCCCGATGCATCGGCCAGGTCCCGTCTGTACTTGCCGGTCCTGACCAGGACCCCCAGCATTCCCAGGCTCTGTCCGCCCTGCACATCGACGGCAATATCGTCGCCGATCATGGCCGCATCCTCCGCCTTTACGCCCAGATCTGAGAGAGCCATCTGAAAGAAGGAGGGTGAGGGCTTTCCCATTAGGGTTGCCTTCTTTCCCGTGGCATACTCCAGGGCAGCCACAAAGGGTCCGGTGGAGAGCACCAGGCCCTGGGGCTCCATCCAGTATCTGTCCATCTCCAGAGCCAGTATGTCTGCTCCATCGAGGATGAGGCGCAGGGCTATGTTGAGCCGGTCGAATGTAAATTCCTGGGCGGCGTCTCCAATTACCGCCCAGTCGGGGCAGCTCTCCGTGATGCTGATGCCGGCCTGCTCAAAGTCTCTATGCACGTCGCCGGTGGTGAGGAGATAGCAGCTCTTTCGTCCCGAACCTTCCATGTGCTTTATGGCAGAGAGGGGCGGGGTGAATATCTGCCGGGCAGGGATGCTGTAGCCCAGCCCCTGCAGCCGGCCGGCAACAGAGCTTCTGCAGCGTCGGGTGGAGTTGGAGACAAAGCGGTATGGATATCCCAGTTCATCCAGGCGCTCCAGACATTCTTTGACCCTGGGAATGGGATTTTTTCCGGTGTAGAGCACGCCGTCCAGATCGATAAGGAAAGCCTTGACGCCCTCAAGGGTGCGGGATGGTTTTTCTGACACACCCAATCATGGGCCGTTTTCAGATATATCGCTATCTCCGGGAAAGCGGCTATGCCATTGCCGGGCGCACATTTGATATGGGGGAGAGACAGGAGCCTTCCTGGATGTGTGATCGACTCCTGACCTGGCTTCTTGCCGTCCTGGCTGCCGTCTGCATTGCCGGCGTGGTGCCTTCGGCGGCGCAGATGAGCGGCGGCTCAAACAGCAGCGGCGCAGATTTCAACGGCACTGTCTACCTCCTGGGCGAAAAAGAGGTGCAGGTGACAGTTCCCGTCAATGACTCTCATCTTAATTTCAGCCTCTCCGGCAGGGCGCTGAACATGACGCTATTCGATGAGGGGGGAAGGGCGATCGAATATAATAGCAGCTACCGGTACTGGAGGGGCGATCATATTTACAGCCTGGTCTTTTCCGGGCGTGTGCGAGGCAGATTGGTCTACACCACAGCCGCCGCGGGCCAGCAGTTCATACTCCCCATAAGAGAGCCTGTCCCTGTGCGCATAATTCTGCCGGAGGGCTACACCACCGGGGAGAGGGCTCTGGGCATCGCCCGGCCGGAGCCGGATGAGCTGGTGCAGGGCATCAATACAACCGCTCTCACCTGGTATAATACCACTTCCATTCCCTATATTGAGGTCAACTATTATCGCAGGAGCGCTCCGCGGGCTCTCAGCATCATCCTCTCCATACTGGGGCTGGCAGGAGCCGTCCTGCTGGTTCAGTATTATCTGAGCATGAGAAGGCTGAAGAGGTCGGCCCGGGATTTGGATGGAGAGACGCAGCGGGGCCTTGGAAAGAGATGATAGAGGAAGAAAGTTAGATAAAGGGTGATACGGAAATGAGCCGAGCAAAGTCTGTTTGTGAGGGAGTTTATGCCGTGGGCGGGCCGGGGCTGTCCAGTCCTGAAGATGCCTGCGTTTATATGGTGGATGCCAGCTCCTCTCTGGTGCTGATCGACGCCGGCGTGGGATACGGCATCAACCGGATAGAAGACAATATCCGCTCCACCGGGCGGCAGCCGGAGTCGGTCTGGCATATCATAGCCACACACTGCCACATCGATCATATCGGAGGGCTCTATGCCTGGAAGGAGAGGTACGGGACCAGGATTATAGCCCATGATCTGGACCGAGCGGGAGTTGAGGGCGAGAACAATGATCTCACTGCGGCCAGCATGTATGGTGTCGACTACCGACCGGTTAAGGTGGACGTGAGGCTATCCGGAGAGAGAGGAGCTGTCCGTTTAGGAGACATCGATTTTCATTTCCTGCATACTCCCGGCCACACGCCGGGCAGCATCTGCGTCTATATCGACGGCTCTCAGGGGAGGATACTCTTTGGGCAGGATATTCACGGGCCGTTCTCTGCTGCCTGGGGCTCCGACCTTTCTCAGTGGCGGGCGTCCATGCAAAAGCTGCTGGAGCTGCAGGCGGATGTGCTCTGTGAGGGGCATGCCGGCGTCTTCCGGGGCGAGAAGGTAAGAAGGTACATCGAGTCGTATTTGCAGAGGTATGGCAGGCAGTAAGAGCCACTCAAACGGTGAGCTGCTCCAGTTCGCGGTGCAGCTCTTTGAGCCGGTTCATCGTCTCCAGGCCTTTGCTGGTGGACCGGTACAGTCGGGGTGAGGCGACTTCGCATTCAATGAGGCCGTTTTTCATGAGGAGGTTCAGGTAGCCTTTGACGGTGGTGAAGTTGGTGTTTGTCTGATAGACTATTTTAGTGACGTTCTCGCCACGGGCGCAGATTCTCAGGATCTCTAAAATGATCTGGTCTTTGCTCCTGCGCGCTCTGATTCTTTCACTCCTCCTCAATGTTTTCTTCCTGAAATGCAGGAATTAATCAGCCACTAATAATAGTATCTTATCACCATATAAATGTATCTTACTTCAAGTTCTGGTGCCGCCCTGCAAAAGGAATCTGATCCGTCTGCGCACCTCGCTCTGTCTCTCCCTGGCCAGGATGAAGAGGTAGATGAGCCCGGCCAGCTCAGGAATTAGTATACTGGGGTCATTGAGCCCGGAGAGGAGCATTTCGATATAGCTCAATGTATCCACCAGCTCTGCGGAGGGGAAGGGGCCGAGCAGAGGCCAGAGCAGGGTTTGGGGGAAGCTATACATGCCGTCTAGCAGGAAGTGAATGAAAACGCCCCAGGTTAGGGAGGTGGCTCTATTGTCCCGCAGGCGCAGGGAGAGGGCGGTGAGCAATGCCAGGAAGAGGAGGGTGTGGGCCACAGTTCTTCCCATGGCCGGGCTGCCGAAGAGCACCAGGCCCAGGGGCTTGTCAATGATGTCCGGCAGCATGGAGCCCAGTGCGAGGCAGGCCAGGTCGGCTCGCGGCAGCAGGGGCAGCAGGCGGGCAAAGGCCAGGGTCAGGCCCAGGTGGGCGAAGAGGAGCATCGGCTCAGATGTGGGTGGACGGGATATTTAATTTATTTGCAGGAAGTCTTTCCAACTGATGGATTTGGTGAGCCCTTGCGGGCCCGGATGGAGGGCAGATTGCTGCCCCCGGCCTGATCTGCTGATTTGACCCTTGCAGAATGCCTTTTGGGGAAGATAGTGACAGAAGTGGATTGTTAATTCGAATGATTAATTCTAAATTGGATGGAGAACTGGGTGGCTTTTGACAAAATGACTCGAGCGGGAGGGGGAATAATTGAGGCGATAGATAGCGATTGTTTGGCTGAAAAATTGAGCTTGAGGATGGCGGTGGCTATTGGCTCTGGCCTGATTATAGTCTTACGACAAAGTTGATATAATAGAACAGACAAAATATATCCCATGAAGGGGGATATTGTAAGGATACAAAACAGGGAGGAGCTACCAAAGAAGCTTCGTATGGAAATCGATGAGCGTGTCAAGAACAGATTGATATTTCTCAATGCAATTGCCAATCATGATATGGCATACTGGACCACAAGAGAAGTCGTCATGGAAGTCAAACAGCGCACCCCGCTGCAAGCAGTGGGGTGCGCTGTTTGACTGTGCCTAATTCATCCATAGATCATAATAACAATGTTCTGATATAAAAATTTACCCAACCTATTTTGTTACAATTACTAAAGGTTGCCAGGATCAGTTTCTCTGTCGGGGTTTTTTATGAACCGCCAATTACAGACGACCTTGGTATCTCATCCCATAATCCATAAAAAGAGTGATCATAAATACATCTTTCGTCCATTTTCATGATTATGGGTGACGGAAAGTCATGAATGTTTCTCTGTGGTGAAAACGTCGTTAGCAACTGGTTATGGCCGGCGCTGAACTGCCACCGCAGAGCCACTGCAAGCACACAAGGACTCGCAGAGACTGAAAGCGTCAATTACCTGCTCACCGCTTTCTCAAAAGTGATGTTCTCCCCCGGCCCGCGCCTCATCCTGATCTGCTGCCACTTCTCCAGGTACGCCGCCAGGCTGCCCCAAAAGCCAGCCAGCCACTGCTTCCTCTCCGGGCCGCTCCAGCCGCCAGCCTGGCCGTCCAGCTCGCAGTCCGCCCCCAGGGCCAGAGCCTCTATGCTGGCGGCGGGCAGTATGATCTGCACCACCGAGCCGTCTCCGTTCTCATCCTCGGCCACAATCATCTCGAACTCGCCAATCCTGATGATGCCTCCCGGTGCAATCCTGCCCGCCCTGGCCTTCAATGCGGCATAGCCCAGGGCCTGAAAGACCCCGGCGGCGGATACGATCTGAGCGGCACGATTATGCAAGCTGTCGGCGAGAGCTTTGTCTGCCTCATTCATCTGGCTCTGCTATTGGATCGATAGCTATTAAAATATTGGGGTTCTTCGCAATTTCCTGTGGGGTTATTGACACTTCGTCTCTGTGAGTCCTCTGTGCGCTTCTAGTGTCTCTGTGGTGGCCGTTCGTGGGTATTGGGTGTAACCAATGGAGAGTACACACAGAGATGGATGGAAACTACCAAAGGTAGAGTCGCTTACGCTACCCGTATGAAATTATTGAAGAACCAAAAAATCACTTCATTGCTCACATAAAATAGCGAGGAGCCAATATTAGTATGTATCCGCCAATTCGAATTTGACCCCTCACGCCAATCCGATTTTGATCCACTCTTAAGCGGCTAATCATTCTCATCATGTATAAAGTTCACGTCTCGTTACCTTCTTCTGAAGCTCTTTCCGTTCATGTTCAATATCA
>CAYQKI010000098.1:0-7253 GCA_964418105.1 uncultured Methanotrichaceae archaeon
TTTGTGGTGGCGGCGTTTGCACCGGTCCAGCCCAGTGGTCCTCCGGACTTTCACCACAAAGGGCACAAAGGCCTCACAAAGAAGGCATTTTCGTACCAGGCAAAAACTGAAACTGATTGGGTGTGGCCACGCGAAATGGCGAGAAGCCACTCTATCTTTATCAATAAAGTTTATATGATAGTAGTATCACACTATAAGAAATGGAGGGATATTCACGAGTCTGAAGATCAAAGTGCTCCTGCTGGCTATGGCCGTCATAGCCCAGCTTCCTGAGTTCCTGGCCCATGCTGTCCTGGCGGCAGACTGATCTCTCACGGTCGGTCTGGACAACCTATATCAATTCTCAAATCTGAAATCAGGCTATGCTCATCAGCGACTGCCAGTTCGGCGATTGGGTTGGCCGGTACAGAAACGTCCTCTACCTCTGCCACAGAAATGCCGATCCCGATGCCATAGGCAGCAGTTTTGCCCTTGCCCGGGCCTTCGGGGGCAGGGTCGGTGCGGTGGAGGACCTGAGCCGCACCGGCGAGAGGCTGGCCGGGATCATAGGCGCTGACATTCTATTTGACCCCGATTGCAGGGATTTTGACCTGGTGGTCCTGGTGGACACCTCCGTCCAAATGCAACTGGGCGGCGTCCTACCGGAGAGGTACGCCCTGGTGGACCATCACCTGGACAGAGGGCTTCTGGATGGTGCTATCTTCTACATTCAGAGGCCGGCCACATCCACCGCCCAGATCGTCTGGAGCATTTTAAAAGAGAACGGGAGAAGGCCGGGCCGGGAGGAGGCCCTGGGCCTGCTGGCAGGCATGATCTCTGACACCGGCCGCTTCAAGCGCGCCACTGCCGAAGCTTTTTCTGCGGCATCAGGCATATTGCAGGCGGGCGGCTTCTCCTACGAGGAGGCGCTTTCCGCCCTCTCCGTGCCCGCCGACATCTCTCAGAGGATTGCTGTGCTCAAGGCCGCCTCGCGGGCCCGGGTGGAGCGGCACGGCGACTGGCTGATCGCCACCGCCGAAGTCGGCTCCTTCGAGGGCTCTGCGGCCATGGCCCTGGTGGAGCTGGGGGCAGATGCGGCCTTCGTGGCGGGACGGCATGGCGATTCGACCCGCATCAGCGCCCGCTGCAGCCGCAAGGCGGCAGAGAGACTGAATCTGGCAGGTCTCCTGTCAATTGTGGCTGCAGAGCATGGCGGAGCAGGTGGAGGGCATCAGGCCGCCGCCGCCCTGGAGGCGCGGGCCTCTCCCGCTGCCCTCCTGGATGCCTGCCGGAGGGGGGCGGAGGACCGGCTGCCGGGTGCCGCCTAGACCGGGGCAGCTCAGACTGCCATGCCCTCCGCAGTCAGCGGGGCCTGGCAGTCCCGTCCCGGTGTTTCAGCTCTTGCGGCTTTTGGCTGCCGCCTTCTTGAGGGCCTCAATGCCGGGCAGAGGCTCGCCGGAGAGATAGGTGATGGAGGCCCCACCGCCCATGCTCACATGGGAGAACTTGCTTTCCAGGCCCAGTTGCTCTATGGCTGCTACGCTGTGCCCTCCGCCGGCGATGGAGTACTTGGACTCGGTGGCCGCCTTGAGGATCTCGGATGTCCCCAGCTTGAACTTCTCCTGCTCGAATACCCCCGTCGGTCCGTTGAGCACAGTGACCTTGGCCTCTTTGATGTATTTGCTGTAGCTGACGATGGTCTCAAGGCCGATGTCGGCTATGGGCAGAGCCGCGGGCAGTCTGTCCACAGAGACCTCCACCCTCTCGCCATTCTGATTCAAAGCCACATCAGAGGGCATCACAATCTTTCCCGGATAATCCTGGAGCAGCTTGGCGGCAATTGGTATCTGCTCCAGATACTCCTGATCCTCCACGAATTTGCGATTGGCTTCGCCCACATCGATCCCCGCCGCCATCATGAATACCGTGGCCACGACGCCGGAGGTCAGGATCTTGTCGGCTCCACCCCTGCCCAGGACATTCTTTGTGACCTTGATGGAGTCATCCGCCTTGGTGCCTCCCAGGGAGAATACCGTAGGATGCTCGTTTCCCTTCAATCCCTTGTCCAGTGCTGTGATCTCCCTATCCATGAGCAGCCCGGCAATGCTGGGCAGCACCTCGGTGAAGCCCACCACCGAGCAGTGAGAGCGGTGGGAGACGGCAAAGGCGTCATTTACGAAAAGATCAAAGAGCGGAGCGAGCTTTCTCACCATATGGCTCTTGGCATGGTCGGCTGCCGTCCGGGTCATATTCTCTTCCGCATAAAAGCGGGTGTTCTCCAGGAGAAGAACCTCCCCCGGCACCAGGGATTTTATGGCCTTCTGGGCATATGAGCCGAAGATATCATCGATGTAAGTTACGTCCCGGCGCAGGAGGCGTGATGCCAGGCGGGCATGTGCCTCCATGGTGGTATAATCCTTCTTTCCCGCCCGGCTCTGGTGAGCCATGAGCACCACCCGGCAGTCCTCCAGGGCGCGCAGCGTATCCAGGTGGCTTTTTATGCGCTTATCGTCGAGAATATTCCCGCTGGGGTCCATGGGGGAGTTGAAGTCCACCCTTACCAGGACCCTTTTATTGTCAAGCACGACATCATCCATTGTGAGATAATCCTTCAACTAGAGTTCCTCCCGGTGTTTTTTAAGGGTAGACGCAAGGAATATATAGTCATTGCTGATTTGAAAAAGATTAAAATTCAACAGGAGTTTGGGGCAGGTGGGCGAAGAGATGTCCTCTTCAAGAAATGCCTGGACATGTGCGGCTGCGTCTTTTTCCAAGAGGCGCGCTTCAAGGGAGCCGCATTTCCGCCGGCGCGAAGTTCGAAGACTGCCTGCGGGCATCTATCGCTATATTGCCACTGTTGAGTCGGTTCTCGGCTGGCTGCTGCGGGCCTTATTCCTGGTCAGCCTGGGCAGGACCATGATCCGCTGAAATCCTCTTTATACGACAAACGCCGAGAAAAGTCCATATAGGGGTTCGCCATAGATGGGACAATCATACCATCGCAGAGTGATAAGATGCAAAAGGCAGTATTCCTCATGATTATGACGGCAGCACTGTTTCTGGTCGTTGCCGGGAGCGGGATGGACTATGGAAAAGAGCGCCCCATCGCCATCCTTGTGGGCTCGGAGCAGCAGCAAACGGACACAGACGGACATATCGTGGCCTGGTCCGACAACCGCAGCGGAAACTATGACATATTCATGTACGATCTGGAGACCGGATTGGAAAAATGGGTATGCATCAATCCATTCTTCCAGATCAGTCCCGTCGTATCTGGTGAGCGCATAGTCTGGCAGGACATGCGTGCCGGCAACGGAGACATTTACATGTACGATGTGGTCAACCGCACCGAATCGGCTGTGGTGGCCGCAGAAGGCAATCAAACCCAGCCGGATATCAGCGGCGACAGAGTTGTCTGGGCCGACGATCGCGAGGGAATATACAATATCCGCCTCTATGATCTGGCCGCCAAAAAGGAGAGCATAATCGCATCCGGTGAGGCCGAACAGATAGAGCCCAGGATCAGCGGCGACCGGGTCGTCTGGATGGACAAGCGCTCCGGTGATTTTGACGTCTACGTCTACGATATCGGAAGCGGCAAAGAGTCCTCCGTCTCTTCCGGCCCGGCGGACCAATCATTTCCTTCCATCTCCGGCAGCACTGTAGTCTGGGCTGATAACCGCACCGGGGAGACGGATATCGCCTACAAGGACCTCTCTTCGGGCAAGACGCAGACTCTGGCCAGGCCGGGCATCCAGACCGACCCCCGCATTTACGGCCATACCATCGTCTACCTCAACAATCATACCGACATCAATCTCTATGACATCTCCTCCGGGGAGGAATACGCTCTGGCTCCCGGAGTCATAAAGATGGAGCCGGCCATTGGCGAACGGGGCATAGTCTGGACGGAGTTCCGGAGGGGCTCCGACGATCCGGACATTCAGATGTACGACACAGAGGTCCTGGCGGACGTACCCATAACCAGTGGCCCCTACAACCATACCAATCCCTCCATCTCCGAGGAGAGCATTGTCTGGACGGATGACCGCAACGGACACTTCAATGTCTACCTCTACAATATCACCACCGGAGAGCGGCTGAGCATAACCGACAGCGACTTTGATCACAGCAGCCCGGACATCTCCGGCAGCAATGTGATCTGGACGGACAAAAGCAAGGGAGTGCTCAACGTCTTCCTCTACAACCTGAAGACGAAGAAGACCCAGCAGATCACCGACGGCTCGACCGACAGCCGCTATGCCATGATCGACGGCAGCAATATCATCTGGATCGACACCCGCACCGGAGGCGAGCAGATCTATCTATACGACATCTCGACAGCCGAGGAGAGGCAGGTCACAACCGCAAAGGCCCTCAAGCTCTCTCCGGTCATCAGCGGTGAGAGCATCGTTTGGATCGACTCCCGGAACGGAGATGACAAATGGGATGTCTACCGCTATAATCTGACCGACGGGGTTGAGACTGCCATATGCACCAATGCCAACCGCCAGGCCCAGCCCTGGGTGTGGGGAGATACTGTGGTCTGGGCGGACGGGAGAAACGGCAACGCGCAAATAAGCAACTGGGACATATACTCCTATGACCTTAAGACCGGCAGGGAGAGAGCGATAGTAACCAACTCGGCCAATCAGGGAAATCCTGTGGTGCAGGGAAGTTATGTGGCCTGGCTGGATGTGAGAGGCGGCGACTCGGACCTGTACCTCTATGACCTGGACCGCGGCGTGGAGGTGCCGATAGCCACCCTTCCCCTGCAACAGACGCCCAACGACGGCAAAGGAGATCCCTATCAGGTAAAGCCGTACCTCTCCTCTCGGATCATAAGCGGCAATAAGATGGTCTGGATGGACAACAGCGGCGGATACTCCCAGATCATGATGAGGTACATCAACTCCGATCCAATGCTGCTCCGGGCCTCCGATTATCCCAGCACCAACGGCAGCCTGCTGGTGTGGAGCGACAATCGGGGCGGAAACTGGAATATCTACGGCTTTGATTACTCCACCAGGGCGGAGAAGCCCATCTCCAAGGGAGACTACGACCAGCTCTATCCCAAAGCCTCAGCAGATCGGGTGGTCTGGGCTGACTACAGAGACGGCAGCGCCGACATCTACGTGAAGAACCTGACAGACGGCATCGAATCCGCCCTGGCCGCAGGCAAGGGGGACCAGACCTGGCCTTCCATCTCCGGGAATAGGGTCGTCTGGATGGACAACTCCAGCGGCAACTGGGATGTATATATGATGGACCTGGAAAACGCGAGCCAGGGGGAGAAGCTGGCTGTCCACAAAGGGCCCGGCCAGCAGATGTATCCTGTGATCTCCGGCAATCTGGTAGCCTGGCAGGACAACCGTGGCGGCGACTTCGATGTATATGTCATGGACATTGAGACTGCAAACGAGACCAAACTCACCGGCGAAGGAGATCAGCTCTATCCCGATATCTCGGCAAGCACCATCGCCTGGGAGGATGCCAGGACCCAGGACATATCCTATTACTTCTGGGATAAGAAATGGGGCAAGAGCTATCCCCGGCAGGGTGAGCAGACCAGCCCCGTGGTCTCTGGCAACTTCATTGCCTATATGGAAGGAAGCGCAGAGAACTCATCAATTCGCAAACTGGACCTGTCCAACTGGAAGGATGAACTGGTGCAGGCGGGTCCCGGCCAGGTGAAGCCCAGCATGGACAGAAAGCTGGTCTGGCTGAACAGCCTGACCGGCAGGCCGCGTTCAGTGGCTGTTGCCGCCGGGCAGAGCAGCGTCATCTGCAAAGCACCCGGAGAGCAGAGCCGTCCTGTAGTTGGCGGCAACGACCAGGTGGGCTACTATGTGGTCTGGATGGACAATCGCACATCTGAACCGGATATTTATGTCTACAGCCTCAACCAGGAGCTTGAGCTGCCCCTGGCAGCCACACCCTATCAGGATATGTATCCGGATATTCAGGGGAGCATCATCGCCTGGGTGGCCAGAAATCCCCTCAACCAGTACCGTATCGAAGATTACTGGTCCGTCCGGACGTTCGATATATCCATTGAAAACTCGACGGAGCTGATCTACGGACTGGAGAATGCCACCCCAGTGTCCCTGAGCGATGAGTACCTGGCATATCTGCGCAAGAGCTACTTCGGATGGATGGTCTATACCAGGCCGCTCTATGAGAAGGAGAACATTCCCGACTATCCGCCAAACGGCATAAATCCCCGAGCTGGGGGTGAGTATGTCGTCTTCCAGGACAATAAGAAGGGCAGTTGGGACATCTACCTGCAAAAGCAGGGCGATGCGAGCGCCGTTCCACTGATTAGCGACGCCGCCGACCAGATCAATGCGGCAACTGACGGGCATACTGTGGTCTGGCAGGACAACAGGAACGGCAACTGGGACATATACGCCTATGACCTGAACTCCAGTCAGGAGACGCAGATCACCAGCGATCTGGCTGATCAGAGCTATCCGGATGTGGAAGACGGGGTGATCGTCTGGCAGGACAGCAGGAACGGCAACTGGGATCTCTATGTCTATGACCTTAATGTGCAGAGGGAGAAGGCCATCTGCACCGATGAGGGGGATCAGACCAGGCCGCGCATAAGGACGGGAAGGATTGTCTGGGAGGATAACCGCAGCGGAGACAAAGATATATACATCTACGAAAACTATATGCCATGAGAGAGCTATAGTTGATACGCGGGGGGCGGGCGGAGAGGCCCGTGCCTGCTTTTGTTTTTTATATCATCGAAGGCAGGCGGGGCAAAGTTTATTTATCCTCTCCGCATTAGCCTCCCGTTTAATAGCATTTGGGGCAATTCATGGAGCTTGAAAATCTTCGATTTGGTACGGAACTGCTAAAGCGCGGTTTCGCAAAGATGCAGAAGGGGGGCGTCATCATGGATGTCACCACTCCGGATCAGGCTGTGATCGCGGAGGAGGCGGGCGCCGTGGCTGTAATGGCCCTTCATGCCGTTCCTGCGGACATCAGGAAGATGGGCGGCGTGGCCAGGATGGCCGATCCGGCAATAATCGGGGCCATCATCGATGCTGTGACCATCCCCGTCATGGCCAAAGCCAGGATCGGCCACTTTGTGGAAGCACAGATACTGGAAGCTTTAGGCGTGGACATGGTGGACGAGTCCGAAGTGCTCACCCCTGCGGATGAGTTTCACATCGAGAAGACAAAATTCACCATACCCTTCGTCTGCGGTGCTCGAAACCTGGGAGAGGCCTGCCGGCGCATCAAAGAAGGCGCAGCCATGATCA
>CAYQKI010000099.1:0-6989 GCA_964418105.1 uncultured Methanotrichaceae archaeon
CCGGTCATGGCCACCGTCTGCTTGACGGGAACCCCTTCCATGGCAGATATGACTGCCGTGGCTATGGATATGGAGGCGCTGTCGCCTTCCACGCCCTCGTATGTGCCTATGAACTGAATATGCACATCCTTCTTGGTAATGTCCTCGCCCAGGAACTTCTTGATGAGCACTGACACATTGGTGACAGCCTCCCTGGCGATCTCCTGCAGCTTGCCGGTGGCGATGATCTTGCCCTCTTCCTTGGACTGGGCCGGTGTGATCTCGGCCATGATGGGCAGCACTATGCCTGAGTCACCCATGACCGCGAGGCCGTTGACCCTTCCCACCTCATCTCCGGAGGAGTGGAACATGCTGTAGTCCCGCCGCTTCTCCATGTAGCGATCGGCGAGCTGCTGCTCGACGGACCTTGCCATCTTCTTTGCCTGCAGAACATGCCCGGCATCGGTGAGGCTGGCGCCGCTTGCCCTGGCCACATCTCCGGAGACCCTGATCAGGCCGCCCAGGTCGCGCAACATGAGAGTGAGGTGGCCCTTTCTGCCCGACCTCCTCTTGGCCTCCCTCATGATCTCGGCCACGGCATCCCTGGTGAAGTGGGGGATCTTGCCGTCCCGCACAATCTCCTGAGCCACGAAGCGTATGAGCTTGTTCCTGTTGTCAAGGGTGTCGTCCATGGTGTCTCTCATGTAGACCTCATAGCCGTAGCCCTTGATGCGCGAGCGCAGGGCCGGATGCATTCCCTGAACTGCATCCAGGTTTCCGGCGGCGATCATTATGAAGTTGCAGGGGACGGGCTCAGTTCTGACCAGAGCCCCGGAGCTTCTCTCGCTCTGGCCGGTGATGGGATACTCGCCCTCCTGCAAAGCAGTGAGCAGACTCTGCTGCGACTCAGGGCGCAGGGTGTTGACCTCATCTATGAACAGGACTCCCTTGTGGGCCCTGTGAATGGCACCGCACTCCACCCTCTCGTGGGAGGGAGTCTCAAGGCCGCCTGACTGGAAGGGGTCGTGGCGGACGTCCCCCAGCAGAGCCCCGGCATGAGCGCCGGTAGCATCCACGTAGGGTGCCTTCTTCTTGCTGTTGTTGTCCACAAGGAGCTTGGGGACCATGGCGTCCTCCTTGGGGAGCATGTAGCGCAGGGAAAGGAAGATCAGAGCCGCGGCGATGACGCCGAAGAGGAGCTGGCCGGTGTAGTAGGCATACACGATCAGGGCCATTACTATTAGCATCAGAAACATATTGCGCGTCTGGACCTTCTTTCTGGCCTCCATCTTCTGGGCATCTACTATCTGCTTGCCTCTGCCCGCCGGGACCACCCTGACGCGCGGGGTGTTGTTGTCCTCAGGATTGGAGTAGACCAGCACGTCTTGCAGCTCCTCTACAGGGAGAAGCTCGCTCATGGCTTTGCCAAGCATGGACTTTCCAGTACCGGGCGACCCGATGAGCATGACATGCCTTCTCTGCCGTGCCGCCTTCTTAATCACCTCAACGGCCTCATCCTGGCCTATCACCTGATCTATGAGGCTCTCAGGCACGGCTATGCTGCTGGTGTCCTTGAAATCGATATCGCCAAGCAGCTCATTCGACTCGTCTTCGACAGTCAATTTTTCGGCCCTCATATCGTCCTTTAATCTATCTTCACTGTATCCTTCTTGACTATATAACTGATGCTTTGAATGCATATTCAATTATCCCTTAAAATCCCGCATCATCCTGATGTAATCATCCCGCAGTCCTTTGGACAGATGGGGCTTGATGCTTTCGTAGGCCTCCAGGAAGTGCTTGTTGCTCACCTTTATCCTGTCGACTATCAGCTCCTCTCTCTTCATGCCGGGCTGGATGTGGTCTCTCAGGGCCAGCATGCCAGCCTCCCGGCAGAGCATCTCCAGGTCCGCCCCGCAGTAGTCTTCGGTCAATTCCGCCAGCCACTTTGCCGATACATCGGAATCAACGGCCATGCGGGAAAGATAGATCTGCAGTATTTTTTCTCTGGCCTCCCTCTCCGGCATGGGAATATAAATCAAACGATCGAAGCGGCCTGGCCGGAGCAGAGAGGAGTCCAGAAGGTCGGGGCGGTTGGTTGCCGCCACCACCACCACGTCCTTGAGCTCCACCAGGCCGTCCAGCTCGGTGAGAAATTGGCTGACCACCCTCTCCGTCACATGCGACTCCGAGCCGCTGCCCCGCCCTGGAACTATGGAGTCGACCTCATCGAAGAACACCAGGGCCGGAGCTGCCTGGCGGGCTTTTCGGAAGACCTCCCGCACTGCCCTCTCCGATTCGCCCACCCACTTGCTGAGAAGCTCCGGGCCTTTTATGCTGATGAAGTTGATGCTGCTCTCCGTGGCCAGGGCCCGGACGAGCAGGGTCTTGCCTGTGCCCGGCAGGCCGTAGAGGAGAATGCCCCGGGGCGGGCGCACTCCCACTGCGGAGAATGCCTCTGGATAGAGCAGCGGCCACTTAACGGCCTCGATCAGAGACTGCTTGGCCTGGTCCAGGCCGCCCACCTCATCCCAGTGAACCTCCGCCACCTCTACAAAGACCTCTCTCATGGCGGACGGCTCTATCTTCTTTAAAGCCTGGTAGAAGTCCTCTCCGGTCACGCGCAGGCTCTGCACCACCTCCGCCGGTATGTCCTCCTTGACATCCAGGTCGGGAAGCGCCCTCTCCAGGGTGCGCATGGCCGCCTCTTTACACAATGCATACAGGTCCGCACCCACGAAGCCGTGCGTGGCATCGGCGATCTCCATGAGGTCCAGCGAATCGTCCAGGGGCATGCCTCTGGTGTGGACATAGAGGATCTCCAGCCGGCCGGTCTTGCTGGGTATGCCGATCTCTACCTCCCGGTCGAACCTGCCCCCCCGGCGCAGGGCCGGGTCCAGGGCATTGGGCCGGTTGGTGGCCCCGATGACCACCACCTCGCCCCGGGAGGAGAGGCCGTCCATCAGGGCCAGGAGTTGAGCCACCACCCGGCGCTCCATGTCGCCTGATACTTCTTCGCGTTTGGGGGCTATGGAGTCGATCTCGTCTATGAAGATG
Source organism: uncultured Methanotrichaceae archaeon (assembly GCA_964418105.1). Classification (GTDB taxonomy): domain Archaea; phylum Halobacteriota; class Methanosarcinia; order Methanotrichales; family Methanotrichaceae; genus Methanothrix. Next base: position 3,037 of record CAYQKI010000099.1, read on the forward strand.
ATGGAGGGGGCCGCCTTTGCCGCCTCTTCGAATATGTGGCGCAGCCTCTCCTCGCTCTCTCCGTAGAACTTGGAGACCACCTCCGGCCCGGAGATGGAGACGAAGTTGGCGTCGGTCTCGCCGGCTACAGCCCTTGCGATCAGAGTCTTTCCCGTGCCCGGCGGTCCGTGCAGGAGCACGCCGCGGGGAGGATTGATGCCCAAACGGGAGAACAGCTCCGGGTGGCGCAGGGGCACCTCGATCATCTCCCGGATGTCCCGGATCTCGCGGGAGAGGCCGCCGATGTCCTCGTAGGAGATGTCCCTAGCCTGCAGCGCCAGCTCCTCCAGGGTCTCGCGGGTTATGCTGATGATGGTCTCATTGGTCACCAGCACCGGCCCGGAGGGGTAGGTGCTGATCACTGCCAGGTTGAGGCTGCTGTTGATCATCTCCACGCGCAGCATCTCGCCCTTGACCACTGCCCGCCCCTCCAGCATGCGCAGCAGGTACTGCGACCCTCCCATGAGCCGGATCTGGCGGTTGGGGGCGACGACGATCTTCCTCGCCGGGCGGGCCTCGGCCCTTGCCACAGAGACCTTGCTGTCGATGCCTGCTCCCAGGTTGGCGCGGGTGTTGCCGTCGATGCGGATATAGTCGCTGGGGTCTTCAGGATTGCCTGGCCAGGCTATGGCAAAGATCCTGTCCTTTCCCGTGATGGCCACCACACCGCCGTTGTCCAGGGAGAGGGAGGCCATGGCGGATGCTCCGATGCGGGCCACGCCCTTGCCCGCATCCTTGTGATAGGCTTCAGCCACACGAAGCTGAAGGGCGGTCTCAGCAGCCGGTTCGCTGGTTGCCTCCTCGCCTGGCAGCGCGCTGGAGCTATCTGACTGCATGTTTTGGCTCATATCAACCCAGGCTCCACTGCCGTCCGCTTAAATGCACTGCTCCCCGCTCTTTCAGGCTTTTCAGCCTGTCCTCGACCACAATCAGAGGAGCCTCCAGCCTCATGGCCAGGTCCGTGCCTTCTGAGTCTCCGGAGAGCAGAGCCGCTAAAATCTCCTCTTCAAGCTGGCTGGTCGCCTGGCTCCTCACCGCCTGGCAGGCCCTCTGCTTGACTGCCATCTCCTCAGACTCCACCTGATCGAGCAGGGCGCGCAGCTCACGCCTCTTCTCTTTGAGGGCTGCCAGCTCATCCCTGAGAAGCTCCATGTCCTGGCCGCTGGCCCTCTCTTCGCCCGGAGGCATGTCCTCGCAGAGGTAGGCGCGAACGCCATAGGAATGGGGTGAGACGGCAACCTCCAGAACTGTCTTTCTGGCTATGCGGAAGTACTTCCTCCGTCCCTGGTCCTGATAGCACTCCACCAGCCCAGACCTCTCCAGCATCTCCAGGTGGTCTATGACCGCCTTGGGCCCCACATCCAGCCTTTTAGCCATCTCATTGAAGTAAAAGGGGCGAAAGGAGAGGAGCTGGAGTATGCGCCTCCTGTTTTCGTTTCCCAGAATATCCAAGAGCTCAACCGGATCCAATCTCATCACTCATGATCTTTCGTTGAACTTCAAGTTAGTAACAATAGGTTAGATAAATCTTGCGGTGCTAGCGAATGCTCAGCACAAACCAGAAGGAGAGGATTCCTGTGGCAATGAGCAGCACATCCACCGCCGTCCTGTGCCCCACCCTCCAGCGGGCCAGGGTGAATCTGATGCTTATAAGCGAATGAACCAGGAAGAAGAATAGCAGATAGAGGTCAAGCTCAGTGTGCATGCGAACAGCCGTGTGCAGGGGCAGGAGCGTCCTGTTCCACCAGGCATACCCGGATATGATGAATATGATCATGAATATGAGCAGCAGCCACGCGGAGATCCGGTTTATCTTGACGAGAATCCGTCCAGCCTTCAACATAATTCACCTGCCAGTTAATTCACTGCCAGCCTTCAGGAATCTGCACATTTATTAATTGGTGGTATGCAATTATTGGAATGCATATGAGGTCTGGAGAAGAGCCCGACGTGGGCTTTGCACTTATAAGACGTTCTGCACGCAAAGTATTGGACTTGCACCCAAAGTGACATGCTGTATTCAATAGGTTGATTATATTCATCAGTACACAAATAGATTTAATTTGTAATAATATAAATTGAGCGCAAGTTTTTTATAAGGTATAATTTATAATAGTAATAATATTCGTAGACAAAATCTCTTCCAAAACCTTTATATGTAAATCCAAGAAGGTTAGGTTTCATATAATCCGAGGTTCCTCTATGCCTGTAAATGATGTCACTTCCGCAAAAAAATTTATTAAGGATTGGATGGATCACCGGAAGGTATTTGATATTGAGATAGATCCAACACCGGGGAATTTATATTTCCAATTTACTGGCAAATCAGAGGGTGGCATAGGCTTTTCAGTTATGCAGCCTAAGATTTGGGATACTTCGGTGCTAATAATGGCTGAAGTCACTATAGGCGAACAACATTCAAAGATATTGGAATCAATGAGACAAATAGACCGCAAAGAATTCATATTTAATTTGCAGAAGGATCTTATATTTGGACCTGCTTCTTTTGCCCTAGATCCAACCTTCAAAACCAGGGGCTATCCGCAAGGGATTCAATTATCCAGAGAGATATGTTATGATAATTTGACAGAGGATAGACTGAGCAACAGTATGAGGGATGTTGTAAGTTGTGTAGTATATATTATAGAATTAATTAAAAATGAGCTGGGCGAGGCGGGTGGATAAAAAAATGTGTGAAGCAGCGAATCCTCTGCAAATAATCTCTCCTAGCAATATATCAAACGACGGCAGCAATTTAGAGCAAATGTATATGCCGGATTTTTCGGAGACTATCGGCGTCATCACTACATTTAGACCCAAAAATGCGTATATTAGCCAGTTGAATATTCCTGAGTTTTCAAACATGTTTAAGCAAAATTTGATAATTGCGGATGAGATCGATGAAATCGTTTTGGCGGATCCAAAATTTAAGTATGTTATGTTTAATATATTAAAAATTATAGATAATATTATTCAGGAATATTTAATAAATTATTGTGTCGAAGTGGCATTAGAAACCGATGAGGACAATCCTCGCTGGAAGCATGCTGACATTACTGTGAAATTGGATGATGATTTAGCTGGGTCAGAGATATGGAAAAGATCTAGCACAGAAGCTAAGAAGTTCTATATGCATGTAGAAAATAATAAAATAATGTCCGTCGAAGATCTCAAGAGGATTCATAAATTTATATATATCATTGTAGATTAGGGTGCGAAGAATGCCAGTAAGCGCAAAAAACTTTTTAGAATTTGCCGAATGGATCCATAAGCCAGATTTGTGCGAGAAAGAAATAGGATACCGATGCTCAATTAGTAGAGCGTATTATGCGGCTTTTCATGTTGCTAAACAACACCTTCAAATGGATGAATATGCCGAGCACGAAGAGGTAATCGAGCGCCTAAAGGATTTTGATAATGGATATGGCGACGATGAATTGAGTGGAAGATTATTAAATCTTAAGAAAAAGAGGAAAAACGCTGATTATAGATTATCCCATAATATAAACCGAGGTATGGCGGAAAAGTCTTTAAATAAATCAAAAGAATTCATAGAAGATGTTGTAAAACTAAAAATTTAAGCGCATATTTTAAGTTCTCTTTGATTTATTATTATATCTGTTCAGCCTTCTCGATTAGTGGCCAACGAAGGAGGCAAGGAATACATCCTTCAGGAAAAATGCTACTGGCAAATCCAAATGTTCGAGTCACTAGGGCAAGATGTATCATTGCTTCCAGCTAAATCGCGATGAGTTCGTGGAGCATTACTATAAGAGGAGCAATATTGAAGCTACAAACGCCATGATAAAGAGATGTTTGGAGAGACATTCAATTTCAAAGAATCCTGTTGCCCAGGTAAACGAATTACTTTGCTAAAATAATTGCGTGCAACTTGACTGTAATAATTCATGAGA